>JBKGZS010000005.1:0-42889 GCA_046543285.1 Candidatus Acetothermia bacterium
GAAAACCACCTCCTACTCACCTTGCCTGAAAGAAGAACTCCTTGAGGTAACCGACAATGGTTCGGTGGGAACTATATGCCGATTAAATATCGAGGTGGGCAAAGCCTTCGCGAAAGCAGCCCAAGATTTACAAGAAAGACTCGGAACTACACCCGATCTGATCGGATCTCACGGACAGACCGTCTGCCACCTGCCCTCCGGTCAGGAGAGAGGTTCCACATATACTCTCCAAATAGGTGATGGAGACGTAATTGCCGACAGCACCAGCGTGGAAACGGTCAGCGACTTCCGAATGCGCGACGTTGCGGCAGGAGGTGAAGGGGCTCCGTTGATTCCTTACGTAGACTGGAAGCTTTTCCGGTCCGAGGCGAATAATCGCTGCACCCTCAACCTGGGTGGTATAGCCAATGTCACTTATCTGCCAGCCGGAGGAATTCTGAGCGATATTACGGCTTTCGATACCGGACCGGCTAATATGGTAATGGACTACTTAATGCGAGAATTGACCGACGGGCGACTCCAGTATGACCCTGACGGCAACTGGGCTGCAAGAGGTCAGGTAGACGAGGACTTGCTCAATTGGTTGCTGAGCCACGATTTCATCCATAAACCACCTCCGAAAAGCACGGGGCGGGTCGACTTCGGACCTCGGTACGCCGTGAAGTTCAAAAAACGAGCGGAGAGGAAAGGTCTTTCAGCCCAGAGCATGGTGGCAACGGTTAACGAATTTAGCGCCAGATCAGTTTACGAAAACTGCTCCCGTTGGCTAGGGCCCATCGACGAGTTAATCGTTTCTGGTGGAGGGGCAGAAAACGAAACTTTGATGTCCTCTTTGCGCAAGCACTTCAGCTGCGAGATAAACGAGTCTACGAAATACGGGGTTCCGGCTGAGCCTAAGGAGGCCTTGGGGTTTGCCATTCTGGCCTACGAAACTTATAGAAGAAAACCCGCCAACGTACCCCAGGCCACCGGAGCCAGAACACGAACCGTACTGGGAAAGATTTCCCCCACAGTAGAGGTGAACTTGGATGAGTAGGCAAAGCAAGGACTTGCTAGATCGAGCTATAGAAGAGGAAATACAAAAACATAATACGTTCCCCGGCGCAGAGTTACTAATTACCGACTCCGACTCCACCCTGAAGCACGCCAGCTACGGATTGGCCCAAGAAAAGCCAAGTAGGAGAGCGATGCATAAAGACACCATTTTCGACCTGGCCTCCTTGACCAAGGTGATAGTTACCGCGAGCTCGGCCATGAAACTCGTCGAGGAAGGCAGCTGGCATCTGAGGGATCGTGTCTCCCGCCATTTGCCTAGACTGGAGGATAGGGAGTTTACCGTCGAACATCTACTTACCCATACCGCGGGGCTTCCGCCTTGGGTAGACCTCTTTTCCGGCTCTTCGAATCCTGGAGAAGCAAGAGACCGCCTGTACACTGAAGATTGGCCAATTTCAACTTCGATACTTCCTCCCGGGGAACGGGTAATCTACAGTGATATAGGTTTCATCTTGCTGGGTCAGGGAATCGAAGCTGTTTCTAATCAAAGCCTGGCTGACTTCGCTCGAAATCACATTTTCGAACCCCTGGAAATGAATTCTAGCTGCTTCTGTCCAACAGAAAAGACCAACCAACCCTTTGCAGCAACAGAGGAAATCGAGAGCAGGGGCGGGGTCTTAACAGGAACAGTACACGACGAAAACGCTCACGCACTCGGCGGCGTAGCTGGGCATGCCGGGCTGTTCTCCACAGCAAGTGATCTGGGGAAGTACGCGCGGATGCTACTTCGCAGTGGTCGGGGGGCAGGGAAGTCGAAAGTGCTTTCCGCTCGAGCCGTGGAAAAGATGACCTCACTGCAAACCAAGGACAAAGGTTCCGCCCGAGGACTGGGTTGGAAGCTGCAGGGCGACTCTAGCCCTTCAGCCGGGGGCCTGCTTTCGGATGAGTCATTCGGACACACGGGCTTTACTGGTGGCTCCCTCTGGTTGGATCCCCGGCAAGACCTGGGAATAGTATTTTTGACCAATCGCGTCCATCCTTCGAGAACTCGAGGAACAGGGAGAATTCAGCGAATTCGGGCCAAAGTCCACAACTGCACCTCGGCGACATTTGGTTCCTAAAGGGCTTCTCTGAAATCGGGGAATCAAATAAGCACCACCAAGAAGAGATAGAAGCCAGTTATTCTTTACCTCTCTCATCCAACCTCTCGGCCAGCAGCGAAAAACGATTTTGGGATTTATCTTCACTTACCGCAATACCCATTGCTTTCTTCGAGCCTACTATAACCACTAGCCTCTTGGCCCTGGTCACTGCTGTATACAGGAGATTTCTCTGCAGCATAACGTAATGTCGGGTTAACAGGGGAATTATTACCAGCGGATATTCGCTGCCCTGGCTTTTGTGAATGGTAACCGCGTAGGCCAGCACGAGCTCAGCCAGATCTCCAGCATCGTAATTGACCAAGCCCGCGTCGGGAAATTCCACCGAGAGTTCTTTGTGCTCTTCGTTGAAATCTACTATTCTGCCGATATCCCCGTTAAAAACCTCTTTCTGATAGTTGTTTCTTATCTGCATAACCTTGTCTTTGAGTCGAAAGTCTCTGTCAGTTAGAGGAAGGTCCAGAGGATCGTGGGGATTCAGGCGTTCCTGCAATTTCCGATTCAGGCTCTCCACCCCAGCAGGGCCTCTATGCATCGGGGACAAAACCTGCACGTCTTTAAAGGGATCGACGGAGTAGTTTCTGGGTAACCTTTCTGCGGCCAGGTTGGCCACTTTATCCGCCACCGTTTTGGGGTCTTCCTCTTCGATGAAAAAGAAGTCTTCTTCGAGCCTGTTCTGTAAGTTGGGGAACTCTCCCCTGTTGATTCGGTGGGCATTAGTGACGATTTTGCTTTCCCGGGCCTGCCGAAAGATTTCGGTAAGTTCCACTCTGGCTACTAGTGAGGAATCAAGCAGGTCCTGTAGTACGTTGCCCGGACCCACTGCGGGAAGTTGATCTTTATCCCCGACCAGAATAAGCGTTGCATCATTGGGTACGGCTTTTAAGAGGTTGTTTGCGAGCAACAGATCCACCATGCTCATTTCATCGATGATCACTGCGTCGGCAGGCAACTTGTTTTCGTCCCCGTGCTCAAAATTATTCGGAGGTCTGAACTTCAACAGCCGGTGGATGGTTTTCGCCTCGCGGCCGGTTGCTTCGTTCAACCTTTTCGCCGCCCGACCCGTGGGGGCCGCAAGACGAACTTCCTCTCCCCTATTTTCCATCAAGGCTATAATGCCCTTTAAAACAGTAGTCTTACCTGTTCCGGGACCACCAACAATTAACAACACCTTTTCCGTCAGGCTTTTCTCGAGTGCCTCAAACTGATTAGAGTTGTAACCCAGAGACCTGGAACTGGCAAACTTTTTCACCACTGGGCCGATCCGACTTTCATCGACCAGAGGTTCCCGCTCGCTGAGCTCGGCAATTCTATTGGCAACACCCACCTCTCCGAAGTAGAGGGGAGCAAGATAGGTGGGTCTTTCCTCCCCCAGATCACATTCTTCAATTAACCTCTCTTCTTCAATCAATTTATCCAGCGATGGCCGAAGTTCTTCAGGCGACGATTCCAGTAGGCATGCCGCATCATCGAGCAAATCTCGCCGGGGCAGGAAGAGATGGCCTTCATTTGTAGCCTGTTGAAGGCTGTATTCTATTCCCGCCTCCAGTCGGGAGGGATCAGATTTGTCCAGCCCCAATTTTTTGGCGATCCTGTCCGCTGTTTTGAAACCTATACCGAAGACGTCCCTGACCATTCGATAGGGATCATCTTTAAGAACTTTCACCGTATCTTCGCCATATTCTTTATAAATCCTTACCGAATAGGAGGTGCTGACCCCGTGCTCCTGCAGAAAGATCATGATATTACGTATTTCTTTCCCTTCCTGCCAGCCCTCCTTTATTCTCTGCAGCCGGTGAGG
Source organism: Candidatus Acetothermia bacterium (assembly GCA_046543285.1). GTDB lineage: Bacteria > Bipolaricaulota > Bipolaricaulia > M55B111 > M55B111 > JBKGZS01. The sequence continues at coordinate 3,958 of JBKGZS010000005.1, forward strand.
GCCTATTCCCTCTATCTCTGTTAACTTTTCGGGTTGTTGATCAATTACGTTCAAACTTTCTTTACCGAAGCTCTCGGTTATGCGTTCGGCGATCACGGGACCGATTCCTTTGATGAAGTCCGAAGCAAGGTACTTCTGAATTCCGGTTTGGGTTGCGGGTAATTCTATTTTGGCCTTCTCCGCCCGAAACTGTCTGCCATAATCGGGATGAAAATCCCAGTAGCCACGCAGGTTCAGCTTCTGGCCCGGGAACACCGAGGGGAGATTACCTACGATGGTAATGGTTTCTTCGATCATATCCAGAGGGTCAGCCCGGGCTACAGTGAAGCCGTTTTCTTGGTCCTTATACACTATCCGTTCCAGGTTAACCTCAACTTCAGTCAGTTCTTTTTTACGTTCCATATCATCGAACCTCCAGAGCTATCATAAAGGAAGAGAAGGAGCAAGTGGCCAGGAGAGCACTCGGAAACGCCCGGGCTGTGGAGAAGGAAATGGGTAGGGGCATATCGCATCCATCGGGGGGACTATTTGCCCGCAGAGCCACAGAAGGAAAGTTTTTCCTTTCTTAGTTCGTAATGTTCGTTGGAACTGTTCCGTCGGATAATAAAATCGAAGACATCCAGCTGGGTGGCCAGCTCAAAATCCTCCTTTGGCTGTGAATCCTGATTGCAAGGATCAAAGAACCTGCTCCCGCTGCCTTCTCTCAGTTGGCCCCGGATCCAGTCCATATCCAGAGATTGACCCTGGAGGCGCGCTCGGATGAATTTGGCACAATAATCGTCTTCGGCTGCGGGGCGACACCCCTTCCAGCCCAGAGGAACTAGAGTCACCTTGGAGGGATCCCTGGAACGAAGGTAAGCTACAACAGCTCCAAGATTTACAAAACTCCCGGTAATTACCTCGTTGGCAGCTGCGACGTTTAGTAAACCTTTAGTACCTGCACTGGTCGTCTGAACCACTGTTTTATCTCCGAAATCTTGGCCCTGCATCTCCGCAGGAGAGTTTCCGTAATCGAAATTCTCCGGCTTCCTTCCGTTTCGCTCGCCGATCAAAACGTATTCGGGATGTTCACGGCCGAGACGATAGGCCTCATTCACCTTTTCCACTGGTAGTATCCGTTCAGCCCCGTTTGCAAAAACGTAACAAGCCACACTAAAAGCGCGGAAAACGTCAATCACTACCGTCAACCCTTTAGCCCGCCGAGCACCCTCGACCAGCTTTCGAATATGAATCTGCATAAAATTTCCCTCAAGCCCCGGGGTTAGACCTCAGGAGAAGCTGCATTGCCGAAGAGGAATGAGCAAATATTCAACAAACCTGAACAGATATCTTCAGTACAGCTCCAAAAACTATCAATTTGAAAAGGAGTTGTAAGACACGATCTCTTCCAGGCCGTGCCTCTGCTTGCTTATCTCTCCTAACTCTTTTTCAGGGTAACCCAGGGTCATCAGAGACACTATCTCACAATCGCCAGGTATTTCCAGAAGTTCCTTCGTCGCCGCCTGTTCGAAAGCTCCTATCCAGCAGGTCCCCAGGCCTTCTTCAGCAGCTCTCAAGGTAAGGTGATCTAAAGCGATGGAAACGTCCACAATGCCGGCCGAAATTCCGCAGGTCATCAAGTCTCCCGGGTCGGTACTGACTCCCGCTATTACCACAGGAGCCTCCTGGACAAACTGCTGCCGCCCCGCCAGTTGGAACAATTTGTCTTTTAAAGATTTCTGATCTACCACCACGAAGCGCCAATCCTGCCTATTGCTAGCCGAAGGAGCCATGCGAACCGAATCCATAATATCTTCTATCAGATCACGAGAAACGTCCTTGTTCCGATAAGATCTGACTGATCTTCGAGCTAAGATTGCTTTTTCCACTTCCATCACAGAAACCCCCTTAAAGAGATAGATTTACCAAGGCCCATCTATCAATCGGAAACCCGCAGAGACTTCTCGGCACCAGCGCTTCGCATAAAGTTTTCCAAAAAATGAATACTGTAACTGCCCGATCTAAATTCGGGATGGGTCAAAAGGTCAAGATACATATCTCTGGTAGTTTTTACTCCTTTAATTTCAAAACGCCGTAAGGCTGAAATGGCTTTTAAAATAGCAGCGTGGCGGGTTTCCCCGTGGACGATAATCTTCCCCAGAAGGGAGTCGTAAGCTGAATGAACCCCTAGCCCATCACGAATCCAGGTGTCTACCCGCACGCCGTGCCCCCCCGGCAGTTGAATGACGGAAATTTTGCCCGGCGAAGGTACAAAATTTTGGGAAGGATCCTCGGCATTCATTCGGCATTCGATTGCGTGACCGGAAGATTCAGTGTAACTTGATTTTTTCAGCTCACCTCCATCCGCCAGTCGAAGCTGATCCTTGATCATATTACAGCCAAAGATTTCCTCGGATACCGGGTGCTCAACTTGGAGGCGAGCATTTAGCTCTATGAAGTAAAAGTCCAGTTCCCCGTCGACTAAAAACTCCACAGTCCCCAAGCTCCTGTACCCGAACTCCTCGGCAATGGCAACCGCGGTAGCACGTATTTCCCGCCGGACTTCTTCCGGGAGATGCGGAGCAGGGGCTTCCTCGATCAATTTTTGGTGTCTTCTCTGGATCGAACAATCCCGTTCCCCAATGTCAGTGATATTGCCTTGTGTGTCGGCAATAACTTGGACTTCAATATGTTTGGGTTCTTCCAGGAAGGACTCGAGATATATATCGTCGTTACCAAATGCTTTTTGGGCTTCCTGCTTGCTGGTCTTGAAAGCGTTGAGTAACTCTTCCTCACCCTCAACGACTCTCATCCCTCTTCCCCCACCGCCCAGGGCAGCTTTAACTATTAGAGGATAGCCAAGATCGTCGGCCTGAGATCGGAGCTCCTGTTCTGAAGAAATTGGCTTCAACGATCCTGATAGAATTTGAGCTCCAGCCTTTTTCGCCATTTTTTTGGATTCCAATTTATCTCCCGCTTTTTGCAACACCTTTGAAGTAGGGCCGATGAATCTCATCCCGTGGTCCTCGCAGACCTCAGCAAAGTGGGAGTTTTCGGCCAAAAACCCGTAGCCAGGATGGATGGCATCGGCGCCACTTATATCAGCGGCACTCATCACGGCGGGGAAATTGAGATAGCTTTCCTCCGGATCTCCCGGTCCAATACAATAAGACTCCCCGGCCAGCCCCACGTGAGGCTGGTATCGGTCTGGCTCAGAGTAAATCGCAACCGTCTGCAAATCGAGCTCTCGACAGGCTTCGATAATTCGAACCGCAATTTCTCCGCGGTTGGCTATCAAGACTTTACTTATCGACATATCTAGGAAAAGTAAAACGGGAAATTCTGAGACAGGAACTAAGACTCAAAAGGATCCACCATAAACAAGTCCTGGCCATACTCCACCGGAGCTCCGTCTTCGACGCATATCTCCACGATCTTCCCCTGGGTCTCGGCTTTCACTTCGTTCATTACTTTCATGGCCTCGATTATACATACTGTGTCTCCGGGTTGAACGTCATCTCCAACCTCCACATAAGCGCTCTCTTCGGGGCTGGAGGAGCGATAAAAAGTACCCACGATGGGTGAAGTTATAGGCTTAGTGCCGTCCATCATCGGTTCCGACTCCGACCGCTCAACGACCGGGACGTCACCTTCTTCGGCAGAAGATACAAGTGGAGAAGCCCGCTCGCCTTCCGCACCGGCTTCCCGCTGGGGTTGAAGTTCGACACTTCCGGATTCCCTGCGGTTCTGGAGACCTACCTCCAGGCGATCTTTTTTCAAAGTAATTTTGGCATCTTTCTCCTGGATGGAAATCTCCGCCAAATCGGACTGCTCCAAAATATTTACGAGCTCGCGCATCTGATCTATATCAATGTCCATATTGACCATCCTGTTATGGAAGGATACAATAGGGGGTCCCGGGTTTCAATGTTTCCGGATAAACCATCCTCTCCTAACATCCAGCACAATCAAGGTACCCCTAAGTTTCTATAACCACAACTACATATCAAGGGGGGTAATCACGGGAATTGGGTCAGTTTAAAGGCAGACTACCCAGTCATTGCACTATCAGAGTCCTGAATTTATAATTATTTAATGTGAGGTGGAACCTACTTGAGTATAGGTGTGCAACTTGCCCTGCTGGCCGTTCTGGTAGTTTTGTCAGGTCTTTGTTCTAGCTCTGAAACAGCGATTACCTCGCTAGGGAGAACCCGCCTGAAATTATTGGCCGAGCAACAACAGGATAAGGCCAAAGCCTTGATCACCCTCGCGGAAGACCCCAATCGACTGATAACCACCGTCCTGATTCTGAACAATTTGGTAAACGTGGCAGCAAGTTCAGTTGCTACCTTGCTATTTCTTCGGCTCCTGCCTGCCGAGCTGAGTTCGCTGCAAACTGGAATCGTTTCCACCCTAGTTATGACAACCCTGCTGTTGATCTTCGGCGAAATTACTCCCAAAAACTTCGCGAAAAACAATGCTGAACGTTATGCCCTGGCCGTTATCAATCCCACATATAACTTGTCGCGTCTTCTTAAACCCCTGTTATGGGCGTTTCAGAATTTTTCGGACAGAATCCTGAGTTCGCTGGGCGAGACTCTCTCTAAACAGGAGCCAACCAAAGTCAGCGAGGAACAGATCAAAGCCTTAATCGACCTGGGCCAGGAACGCCAGCTTTTCGATAAGCAAGAAGGGGAAATGATGAAGCGGATCTTCAGCTACGATGATCTCACCGCACGGGAAGTAATGGTTCCGCGAACTGAAGTAAGAATGGTGGAAGCCGAGACTCCGATCTCGGACGCAAAAGACTTCATTGCAGAAGTCGGCCACTCCCGGTACCCGGTCTATTCCGGCAACGTCGACGAGATCATCGGGACTTTATATTCCAAAGACCTGTTGCAACACTCCGACGAAAGCAGTTTGGCCGTGGAGGAGATCATTCGGCCTGCCTACTATACGCCAATTACAAAACCCATAAACATCCTGCTGCGGGAATTTCAGAAAGAACGCGTCCATCTGGCAATGGTAATCGATGAATACGGCGGAATAGCCGGAATTATCACTCTAGAAGACATCCTGGAAGAAATCGTGGGTGAAATTGAAGACGAGTTCGACACTCACGAAACGCTATTTGAAGAGACAGGCTCTGGAGAACTCTTGGTTCCCGGTGACGCAGAAGTCAAACAAGTTAACCGATCACTGCATCTTAATTTACCTGAAGAAGACATCACTCTCGGAGGTCTAATTATGCACCACCTGGAAGATATCCCTGAACCTGGCGAGCAACTCACTATCCAGGGAGTTCGCCTTACTGTAGAGGACTCCTCCGAACGTCAAATTAAACAAGTCCGCATCGATTCCCGTTCGAGGCAAGAACGGACTTGACACTTAACCATTCACCCTCCAAAAACTCAAAGGATTATCATGTTTTCTCTTCCGGAACAGTCCAAATTTTGGCCGATAGTTCTCTTGCTGATACTGGCATTTAACGGGACCTCTTTAGTAGTACCCGGAACAGTATCAATGGCCCAGGGGGCCGAAAAAAGAGCCTATCAGATAGAAGCCTCTTTCGATCCTTCTACTCATACAATCAAGGGAACCATGCGGGTATCGTTCACCAATGATCTGGAGCAAGCTGTGGATAGAGCTCTTTTTCTACTGCGACCCAACCTTCTTAGAGAAAAGAATCCCCACTTGAGCGCTCAGGCGATCGCGGAGACCTACCCCCAGGGCTTTGATCCGGGCTGGATAGAGATAGGTTCGATTTCCGACGAAGAAGGCACGAGGCTCGATCACCAGCTGGAGGACCTCCCGCCAGCCACTCAGACTTACTCACTAGAAGACACCATCCTAAACGTAAACTTAGACAACTCCCTGGCTCCCGGCGAAAGCAAAATAATCAAATTGAAGTTTACTACCAAGTTTCCTTACCGGAAGGGCGGCGATAACTCTCGTTACAGAGAAACCTATACCTGGAGATTTGGCTGGTATCCCCTGCTCACTCCAACCAGCTGGTGGATTCCCGGAAACGAGCAACTTTTAAGCGGGGTGGAGTTCCCCACTGGGGACTACGAGGTAAAATTGAATACCCCTGAAGAATGGACGGTAGCATTGGGGGACGATGAAGATGCAACTACATCCGATGTATCGGAAGATTCAGAGCTGAGTCGGATCTCTCTCAAGGAAGCCCGATCGGCGCCACTCTTTCTATCCTCTCGCCACTCCACCTACGAGCTCACCCATCCTAAAGTAAAAATCCAGGTCCACCACCTCCCCGGTTACGAAAACGAAGCCAAGCTCCTCGCAAGTTACGCACAGGAGGTCATCGAATACTATTCAGAGCGCTTCGGAGCCTATCCCCGGGACGAGCTGACTCTGGTTCAGAGTACTCAGCCAGGGCAGTATGGAATGGCCGCTGACGGACTAATAATACTGGGAAATTCGGTGTTTACCGATCAAAACCTCACCTTTTCACCCCTCATCAACCGCCTGCTCGACTATCTAGTAGCTCATGAGGTAGGCCACCAGTGGTTTGGCATGGGAGTGGGTGCAGATCTGAATCGCTATAACTGGATAAGCGAAGCCTTCGCCGAATTCCTAGCCGTAAGCTATTTCGAAGACAAATACGGTGCCAACGGCGGCAATCTGTTTCGCTTTGAGCGGTCAGGCCTGCTTCGTGGCGCCCTCGAATCCCAGATTGGTTATGTCAACTTAAGAGAGCACACTTTCGAATTGCCTTACTTGATGGCTTTTCGCGATGAGTTTGACGAGGCTATCATCAAACCCAATGCCGAAGTGAAGTACGCCAATTACAATCAGGTTCGACTGTACAAAAAAGGCTATCTGGTGCTACGAACTCTGCAAAACAAGCTGGGAGAAGCTGAGATGGACAAGTTTGTAAGCGAGTCGTATTCCTTTTATCGGGATGAAATCGTCGACGTGAACCAGCTACAGGAAATCGCCGAGGAAGTCTCGGGCCAGGATCTTGACGAACTCTTCGGCCCCTGGCTGTATACGGATGGTTTCCTCGATTACCAGGTGGAGGGACTTAATTCCGAAAAAGGGGAGGACGGGGACTACAGCAACAAAATTCGACTGGCCAAGACAGGGGATCTGGTATCGCCGGTGGAAATGGAAACGGTTACCGCTGCGGGGGAGAAAGACCGGAGAGAGGTGACGCTGAGCGAAGATACTCAAACTATCGAGCTTACCACCTCTACCCCAATCGAAAAGGTAGCGCTGGATCCTGATGACATGGTAATGGACGTCAATCGCTTGAACAACTACTACCCCAGAAAGATTCACCTGTCCCTTTCTGATAACGCTCTGCCCCTGGATGCCTACTTGATCTCTATGGGACCTTCCGGGATATCGGGTTCCATACCGGGAGATCACCGTTGGCAGATCGGTCCAGGCTTTGTAGCCGGAACGGCCGACCTAAACAGAAACCTCTCCCTGAGCGGTAGCGGGCGCCTGGTAGGGGACCTTGGAACCGATCCCAACTTCGAGGCAAGCCTTACAGCTGCCAGACAAACCTGGAATCACCCACAAACAGGATATCCCGGGAAATATTGGGAGCCCGGCGGAGCCACCAGCCTGAAATTGGGAAGATCCGTAAGCAATTCCGGTTCTGTATTTCATTATCTTACGGCTGACTGGCAAACCAGACGTCAACTCCAAGATCAGCAGTCCTTCCGCGCCCGGGGGACCGTCAGCCCCCGCGGGTTTAACCAGGTCGATGTGCAGGCCGAGGAAACGGTTAACATTCTGCCAGCTCTAGATTTCACTGCTCAGTCGTTTCTCGGTTTAAGCCGGGGAGAGGTCCCAAACTCCTTTCAGTACAATCTGGACAATTACCACAGCTACGGTTCCTGGGAGCAGGATAGCTTGGGGGTCAAAACCTGGCAGCCCGCTCATTTTACGGGAAACCACAAACTCAATTTCAAAGGATCACTGACCTTTCCTCTGAGCCGGGATATACATTACTTCATCGGCAACCTGGCCGTGATCACCGACGTCCACCAAAGCATTTGGGCTCAGGCGGGAAACGTGTGGAAGGATATAGAATCAATTGACCCGCAATCTCTGAAACACGAATTCGGATTTACCTTTACCATTTCTGCAAAGGCTCTGGGCGGCCTGCTCCCCATTGACCTTGATATTGGGTACGCCTATCATGGTAAAGGTGTGGGGCGCCACTTTATCGAAGTTTACTTAGGCTCTCAGGAGGGAATATGAAAATCCCCTATAAATGGTTGCAAGATTACGTTGACATAGAATTTGGCCAAGAGATAGTGAATGAGATCTCCGAGCGGCTAACTATAGCCGGCGCGGAAGTGGAAAGCGTCGAATATCTGCCCCCTCCTTCCCGACTGGTGGTGGGGAAAGTTTTGGATACTCAGCCCCATCCTAACGCGGATAACCTGCTCGAATGCACAGTTAATACCGGCAACCGTAATTTACAGCTAATTTCCGGGGCCCCGAACATCGTCACCGGAGCCCTGGTCCCCGTAATTCCGGAAGGAGGGAAACTCCCCGGTGGGCAATCCATCAATACTGCAAAGATTCAGGGACGACGCTCGGCCGGAATGCTCTGCTCCAAAGAAGAGCTCGGGTTAGCTGAAAAATCAGAGGGTATCTGGTTACTGCCGGACGACAACTTCGCTCCTGGCGACAATTTGACCGAGATCTTGGAATACGATGACTACATAATGCAGTTCGAAATCACCTCCAATCGACCGGATCTGCTGAGTGTTCTGGGAATTGCAAGGGAAATTTCCGCAATCTTCGGGATAGAGCTCCAAAAACCTCAGCTCGACTATTCCGGCCAGGGTGACTCCGGAGTGGAAATCGAAATCAAGAATCCTCAGGACACCAACCGTTACAGCTGCTCCAAACTGACTCTGGAGGAGATTAAACCCTCACCCCCACTGATCCAGCATCGTTTGTGGAAATCGGGCTTGAGATTCAAAAATAACGTGGTGGATGCAACAAATTACGTACTGCTTGAACTTGGTCACCCTTTGCACCCTTTCGACGGAAAAGCAATCTCCGGCAACACAATAGAAATCCGCAGAGCCCGCCGTGGTGAACAGTTGACGACTATTGACGGGGAGCGCTGCCAGCTAGATGGCCAAAACCTGGTGATAGCCGACTCCGAAAGAGCGATCGCGCTGGCAGGAATTATGGGCGGGCAGAATACCGAAGTCACCAAAAGGACCAGAGAAGTACTTCTGGAATCCGCCAGATTTGACCCTATTGCCATAAGGGAATCCTCCAAACAACTGGGAACTTCAACGGAGGCTTCTCGCCGTTTTGAACGGGGGGCCGACCCGGAAATGACCCTTCCCGCACTCGCGCGAGTCTTCCACTTACTGGATTCCCAAGGGGCGTTAACCTCTTTTAGTAAGCCCGAGGATAATTACCCTACACCGGCAACTCCGCCCACCATAGATTTTGAACCGGAACGGGTCCCTCAGGTAGCCGGTCTGGATCTCCCCACCGAAGACATCAGGCAAATTCTGAACAGCCTCGAATGCACTATAGCAAATCATGACGGAGAAAAACTTCAAGTCAAACCTCCAACTTTCCGCGGGGATCTCACCAGGGAAATCGATCTCGTTGAAGAAATAACCAGGATACACGGCTATGACGCTATTCCAGCCGAAGAGCCTCAAGCGGGAACGGTCGATCTTTCAGACGACCCAGAAACCGAGCTCGTGGAAAGGGTCAGAGAAACTCTTATTGGTCTGGGATTCTACGAGGCCATAAATCCCGGTTTCGAAGTGGAAGCGGAACTTGAATTCGACAGGGAGCCGCTTCGGATGCTTAACCCAATGGGAGAAAAGCGGAGTGAGCTTCGAACGAATCTGACGGAGGGGCTGGTTGAACTTGCTCGGGACCACTTCCACAAAGGAGTCTCTTCTATTCGTCTCTTCGAAATAGGTAAAGTTTTTGAAAAAAAACGTAATTCGGACCCCCAAGAGGAACTGAGCCTGGGCTGTCTCCTAACCGGAAGGAAATACTTACCTGGCGATGGCAAGGAGAGCTATGACCTCTGGGATCTGAAAGGTGTGCTGGAAGATTTCTTGGACGAGCTGGGGGTAAAGGATTATCAATTTCCCTCCGGCGGTCCAGATTTTCTCCACCCCACCCGACGCTCAGATCTTAAGATCGATGGCCAAAACCTGGGTTATCTGGGCGAGCTACATCCAGGATACCTAGACGAAATGGATCTTCCCCATCGAGTCCATCTGTGCGAAATACGCCTTGAGGACCTTGCGCAATTCAGGAAGGAACGGAGCTTTAGCCCCCTTCCAAAATACCCCGCCTCGACACGAGATCTATCCCTGACTGTCCCACAGGATATCGAGGAAACGAGGGTTAGAGAGGTTCTTCTGAGCGACGAACACGTGGACGACCTACATCTCTACGACATTTATCGAGGAGAGCAGGTCGGCCCGGAGAAGCTGAGTTTGACTTACGAGCTAACTTTCCGGGATCCTCATCAAACTCTGGAGGACCAAGAAATCGATACTATCATCGAAAAATTACGCTCCGAGTTGAAGCAACTAGGAATTTCGCTCCGCAAATAGCAGATCGTGAAAACCATAACCTCAAGGGAAAGTGACGAGACCATAGAGATCGGCAGGAAACTTGCCCCGAAGCTCATTCCCAATTCTATATTATGCCTTTACGGAGAATTGGGGGCCGGCAAGACCACTTTCATCAAAGGTCTGGCCCGGGGCTTGGGAATAGAGGAGGCGGTTACTTCGCCGTCCTACGTTCTACTGCGGGAATACGGAGATGGCACAACTCTATATCATCTGGATCTCTTCCGCCTCGAGAGGGTTGAAGAATTTGGCGAGGCAGGCCTGGAAGAGTATCTGGTTGATCCAGAAGGAGTAGTGGCTATCGAATGGGCCGACCGGATAGAAGAGCTTCTCCCCCCGATTAGAATCGACGTCCAGCTCGGCATCCTCGATCAGACCAGCAGAGAAATTCAAATCATCCAGAAATCTTGAAACCGAGCCAGGCCTCCAATATCATTTCACATACTTGCCGGGGTGGCGGAATTGGCAGACGCGCATGGTTCAGGTCCATGTGGACATCCCGTCCGTGCGGGTTCGAGTCCCGCCTCCGGCACCAGCTCCCACCGGAGGTTTCTCTTCAACCCGGGGCGACTAACCAAGGGCCACGTCCAAAATCATCATAAGAGAAAATCCTATCATCAGTCCTACCGTTGAAACGTCGGGGTTGGTTTCCAATTGAGATTCGGGTATCAGTTCCTCGGCCACTACGTAAATCATGGCTCCGGCCGCAAAAGCCAGGGCATATGGAAGTACGGGACGAATCAACAGCACTGCCATGGCTCCCAATACCCCGAAAATGGGCTCTACTGCACCGGAAGCCTGACCGTAGGCGAAACTCTTCAGTCGGGACAAGCCCTCTCGGCGCAGCGGCACCGAGACGGCGGCACCCTCGGGGAAATTTTGAATGCCAATCCCCAAAGCGAGTGCAACGGCTCCCGAGAGCGAGGCGGAAACCGGGTCAACTGCCAGCGCACCAAAGGCAACACCCACTGCCAATCCTTCCGGGATGTTGTGCAGGGTTACAGCTAGCACTAATAATACGCTGCGGTGCCAAGCGGTTTCGATTCCCTCGGCCTCATTATCCGGAAAACCCAAATGAAGATGGGGTAAAACTGCATCTATACCCCAGATAAAGGCCCCACCCAAAAGGAACCCCACAGCTGCCGGGAACCAGGAAGGCACCACCAGTCCTTCCGCCATCTCCATGGATGGAGCAAGCAAAGACCAAAAGCTTGCAGCAATCATCACTCCGGCGGCAAAACCGAGCATACCGTCGAGGACCGCTCTGTTTACCCCTTTGAAGAAAAACACCACCCCTGCTCCGGCAGCGGTCAGAAACCAGGTAAACAACGTGCCACACAATGCCTGATAAATTGGAGTTAATTCACTAAACCAGACAGGAAGCATCTTGAAACCCCCTTCCGCCTTTTGCTAGTGTGAGATCAGGAGCAATCGGTCTCATAAATTGCACTGCAAATACACCGAAAAACCACGCCGGGTTCAATGCCAAGTTTCTATCTCTCAATTGACCGGCCAGATCAATGTAGCTGAGCCGTAACAATCAGGATTCGTTGGCTCGGAAAGCTTTCAAAATACGGACGATCTGAGATGAATTTTTCCCGTTCGTTCCCACAAAGCCTTTAGCCATTTTCAAGGTCTCCAAGTCGTAACGGGGAGCCGTTCCTTCCACGTTGTAAACCTCCCCGCCGGCCTCTTCCAGCACCACCTGCGGGGCACAACAATCCCACAATCCGAGAGAGTCGGTCGTATAAGCGGAGATATCGGCCTCACCTTCTGCCAGGGTACCGTACTTCAATCCTACACTGCCCAGCTTTAGGAAGTCTTCAATTTCGAGTCTATCTGCCAGCTCCCGATCGGTGTCGCTGAAGTGGTTTCTGCTGCGGACCATCACGTAATTCCTCAACTTTGAAGTCGACGAAACCGAAAGCGAGCGCTTTTGTCCGCCTTGGACTAAAAAAGACCCGCGCCCTTTTACAGCGTACCAGAGTTTGTCCAGGGCCGGGGCAAAGATCATCCCCAGGACAGGTTGGTTCCGGAGCAACAATCCCACCATAACGGCAAATTCACCGGTTTCCTGAATAAAATCCTTGGTACCATCCAGGGGATCCACAACCCAGCAATAATCCGAGCTTTTATCGTGAAATCCCGACTCCTCGGCTACGATACTGTAGCCGGTATCGGCAAGTCCCTGGATAAGCACTTCCTCTGAATCTAGATCAGCTTTAGTAACTGGGCTGGCATCGCTTTTCTCTTTTACCTTACCCAGATCCTTATAGACCTCCATGGTTTGGCTTCCTGCTTCCCGGATTAAACCGAGCAGTCGATCCAGATCCAGATTAGAAAAATATGCGGACATCTTTAAACTTAACCTCCTCAAACCTCGTCTGAGGCTAGCGCTCCGAAATTACCTGCTTGGCAAGGTTCTTCCCCATCTGTTCAGCTTTTTCCAGATCTGACCCCGTGGGTTTCCCCCCAAACTCGATTACTGGCTCTACTAGTTTCCAGTCCAGCTCTTCACCTATTTCCCTCATACGGTCTATACTACCCCCGGCCCAACCGTAGGAGCCAAACAGGCCAAACGTCCTGTTTTTCAACCGCTTGTCCTTAATTAGGTTCAGGAACTGGTTCATCGGAGGAAATAGTCCACCGTTGTAGGTCGGCGCACCAAAAGCTACACCCTCTCTCCGCCAGACTTCCGAGATCAGGTAGCTATCATGGACCCGGGACGCGTCCAGGACTCTCAACTGGCAGTTTTCTACGGATTTTATCCCCCGGGCGACGGCCTCCGTGACGCTGGCAGTATTGCCGTACATAGAACCAAAAACTAGCGTCACACCTCTTTGACCCCGCATGTTGGCCCATGTGCGGTAAAGGTCGATTATGTGCTCAGGGTTTTCCCTCCAGACCAGACCATGGGCAGGCGCCACAACATCTATCTCGAGATCCTCAAGTTTGCTAAGAGCGGCCTTTACGGGGGCAGTATAGGACCCCACGATGTTGGAAAAATAACGGAGAATTTCGTCCTCGTATTCCTCGACATCTGCTTCGCAATCGAAAATTCCACCATTGAGAGTTCCGAAACCTCCGAACGCGTCACCAGAAAACAGAATTCCTTCCACAGCTTCATAGCAGACCATGGTCTCCGGCCAGTGAACAAAAGGAATTTCCACGAAATTTAATTTCCGTTCGCCGAGTTCCAGCGAGGCCCCTGTAGATACTGATTTGAATCGGTCCTCAATTCCATAAAAGGAAGCCAGTAGTTCTTTAGTCTTCTCCGTTCCAATGAAGGTGGCATTCGGAATCTTTTCATAAAGGAAGGGTACCGAACCACTGTGATCGGGTTCCATATGGTTTATTATAACGTAATCAATATCGGATAGGGGAGTGTAAGAGCGAATGTTTTCCATCAAATCTCCCGCATAACTGCCCTTGACCGAATCGATCAGGGCTACTTGCTCGTCCCTGATCAAATAGGAATTGTAACTGACGCCTCGCGGCAAAGGCCAGAGGGCCTCAAACAAGTCGGTTTCGCGGTCGTTTACCCCTACCCAGTAGATATTGTTCCCTACTTCAGCCATCTTATCTCCTCCAGACAAAATTTTACTGCCTTTAGCGCCTGGTAGAGGTATGATAACTGGAATAACGTCAACATCCAAGCAGGCTAAGGCACTGCTCTCCGCAAAAGTTGACTAAAAGACTCCCTCAAGCTTATAATGCTTATCAACTAATTCGTAAGCAGTACTGTAGCTGCATCTTGACTACCTGATCAAGGAGGAGGGTAGCATGGCTCAATACAAGTTGAAGTTGGACAAAGATACCTGTCAGAGCAACTTCGTCTGTACCGCTATTGACCCCGCACACTTCGAGGAAGCCGACGACGGCAAAGCAGGATTAATTGACGGGGACCAGGAAGGATCGGTACAAATCCTGGAAATCGAAGAATCGGATAAAGGATCCGCTGAACAAGCTGCAAACGGATGTCCGGTGCTGGCGATTGAGTTGGTGGATACGGAAAACGGTCAAACCGTCGCCCCCTAACGCCTCGAGCTCAGATCGTTTCTTGACCTCCGTTTTCGAGAAGGTCCAGATTCTCAGTGGAATAAGTGGGACAGTGGCCCTCAATGTAGTTTGTCGGAGAAAAAATCTGAGGTGATTTTCAAATGCGAATGGAGTGCGCTCAGTGCAATAAGACTTATTACGTTACGGAAGAGCTGCACAGATGCCCTTCCTGTGAAGGGGAGCTAGAACAGAAACCTTCCGCGGCTCAAATGAAGTCTTGCCCTGCCACAGGAAAGGAAGTCCGTGCGGTCGGCTCTGTTCCCGACTGCTCTCATTACCGACTGGTCAACGCTATGGGGCACAGATGCACCAGAGGAGAACTTCCGGGGTCCTGTAAAGTGGCCTCACTTCCCGAATATTATCCTCGAGTGGGAACCGCCAGTTGAGAGGCAGAGTGAACTGCCTCAGCCATGTACCGGTATCACCTTGAAAAACCAAAAGTACGGCAAGTAGAGCATTTGCACCAGCCTATTCGCTGGTTTATTTTGTTGACCCAGGGGGATTTATATGAAGGTAAATGATCTGAGTATATTACTGGGCGGAGACGCTGGCCAAGGCATCCAATCGACAGGGCTGGGCTTATGCCAGGCTCTCGGGAAAAGCGGACTGACCTTTTTCGGCAGACAGGACTATCGCTCCCAGGTGAGGGGTGGTCACAATTTTTACCAGATACGGATAGGGGAAGAGTCCACCTTGTCTCACCGTGAGGAACTGGATCTGATCATAGCTTTGACGGCGGAAACCGTCACCAGACACGTCGACAAATTACGCGACTCTGGGGGGGTACTTTATCCCCGAGAGCTGGAGCTTGAAAAGCAACAAATTGGGAGGCGAGACGTAGCCGTTTTTGACTTTCCGCTCAAACAAATAGCACGTGAGGAAGGCGGGGCTGAAGTCATGACAAACACGGCTGCCGTGGGCGCCCTTGCCGGGCTGTTAGGCTTCGAGATTGGCTACTTGAAGGAAACCATCGAAGAAAACTTTTCCTCCAAGGGAGAAGAGATAGTCAAAAACAATATCAAAGTCGCTGAGGCAGGTTGCCGTTATGCTGAAGACAGACGCGGGGACTTCTCCTACAGCCTAAAACCACCGGAAAACCCCGATGCACAAATGGTTCTAGATGGCAATCAGGCCTTTGCCTTGGGAGCAATCGCCGGAGGATGTAACTTCATCTCCGCTTACCCCATGACGCCATCTACCTCCATTTTCGAAACTCTTATCGGCTACTCCAAAGAGTTTGGTATCGTTTACAAGCAGACCGAAAGCGAGCTAGCGGCAATTAATATGGCACTTGGGGCCTCTCATGTGGGGGCTCGGTCTTTGGTCTCGACCTCCGGCGGGGGTTTCTCGCTGATGGTAGAGGGGCTGGGCCTAGCTGGAATGACCGAAACGCCCGTGGTAATTGCAGAAGTACAAAGGCCAGGACCAAGTACAGGACTTCCCACCAGAACAGCCCAGGGTGATTTATCCTTCGTAACCACTGCCTCACAGGGTGAGTTTCCCCGTCTCGTTTTGACTCCCGGTACCATCGAAGAATATTTCCATGCCGGAGCGGAAGCGTTCAACTTGGCTGAAAAGTATCAAACACCCGTTATCGTACTTGCCGATCAACACTTGGCTGATTCGGTTCGCCCTATTCCCCCATCCCGAATAAATATGAGTGAAATCGATATCGACCGGGGAAAGTTACTTTCCGACGACCAACTGGATAATCTGGAAGATCAATATCTGCGACATCAGTTCTGCGAGGATGGGATATCTCCCCGTGCAGTCCCCCACCACCCCAATGCCATCTATTCTACCACAGGAAACGAACACGACCAGAGAGGCAAGATAACCGAGGATCCTCAAATCCGCAGCGGGATGGTCGAAAAGCGGATGGAAAAATTGGAGACCGCTCGCCAGGATCTCTTAACTCCTCGCTTATCAGGTGACGAGGAGGCCGAACTGCTGCTGATAGGCTGGGGATCGACTTTTGGAGCATTGCAAGAGACAGTAGATCTACTAAATGAAAACGGGAATCAGGCGAAATTATGCCATCTCCCCCAGACCTGGCCTTTTCCCCGCGAAGAGATATCCGAAGAGATGGAAAATGCGGATTTGAGCGTGGTGGTGGAAGGAAATCATAACGGTCAATTGAACCAACTTATCTCACAAGAGACTGGTTATCAACCACAAGCTGAAGTGCTAAAATACGACGGCAGACCGTTCACTCCTGACTACATAGTCAAGGAGTTGGAAAACCTTGAGGTGGTGAGTTAGAATGCAACAACTCTCGATTTCCGACTACCGATCAGATGTTGAACCAACCTGGTGTCCAGGTTGTGGGGACTTTCCCATATTAAGCGCTCTTCAACAAGGCTTGGTGGAATTGGATATTGCCCCTCACGAAGTCCTGCTGGTCAGCGGGATTGGCCAGATTAGCAAATTGCCCAACTATATCAGAGCCAACGGTTTTCACACCATTCACGGTCGCCCTTTACCCGTGGCTACAGGAGCGAAACTGGCCAACCAAGAGTTGAATGTGATCGTCACTGCCGGTGACGGGGACAGCTACGCCATCGGTGGAAATCACTTTATCCACACCTGCCGCAGAAATCTGGACATTACCCACGTGGTCGGAGATAACCAAATTTATGGCCTGACAAAAGGTCAATATTCCCCGACGAGCGAACAAGGGTTCGTAACTAAAACCACCCCAGAAGGCTCCATCGAGCCCCCCGTCAACCCTGTAAAATTGGCACTGGCCAACGACGCCAGCTTTGTGGCAAGAGCCTTTTCGGGCAAAGTTAAACACCTGCGAAAAATTCTAATGGAAGCAATCGAGCACACCGGTTATGCCCTAGTAGACGTTTTTCAGCCCTGCGTTACTTTCAACCGAGTCAATACTTACGACTTCTTTAATGAAAGGGTGTATGAACTCGGAGATAGAGATCATGACCCCTCGGACCAGGAAGCCGCTTACCGAAGGGCTGAAGAATGGGGAGAAGAAATTCCAATTGGTGTATTTTTTCGAGAATCTCGACCCACTTATGAAGAACAGATACCCGCCCTCGAAGAGCAGCCTCTAGTGAAACAGGAGATCGACAGAAGTAGACGCGAAGACCTCGACTTCGATAGTTTGAAGAGCGATTTCATTTAATCCCCTTGCCGCTTGTCTCAACTCGCGGAACAGAACGTGAGGTTGAACCGCTCCATTAACATTTTCCCCAGTACGTTTTCTCGAGGAAGATGGTGGGCCACATGCAGGTGGAGGCACTTGATATGGTGCCGATCCTCTATCCCTCCAATCCCTTTCGAGAACTCATCCCAGAGATCGCGGCTGGCAACAAAGTTTCGCTCGCTCAGCGATAGCAAGCCCCTCCTTTCAGAACGATATCGTCTCTCCTGGTGCAGATATTTCTGTTTCAGCCAGGGATTGGCATTCAATTCCTCCTCCAGCCTTTCGATGTAGCCCCGGGACTCGATCTCAGCAATTTGCTCTGCCAGGGAAGGACAGGTCAACCAGAATAGGGTCGGAAACAATTCAAAACCATCTCGGCGCCGGATGAGAGGTTTGGTCCGGATAACGGCCGGTTGTCCCCCCGGACAACGGAAAGCGACATCCACTAATCCTTTGGGATTCCGACCAATCTGTTCCTGAATTTTCTGCAAATCGTCATCTTTGACCATAAACGTTTACCCCTAGAAAGGTAGCTCATAGGGAGTCTTTTTCAACCTCTCCCTAATTGTCCCCTCCGGACCTTGTTTGCAGGAATTTGAATCCACTAGTATGATACGTTAATGATCCCAACAAGATAATGATCCTAACAACAGGAGAGGTTGCATAGAATGAAAGCATTAATTCAGAGAGTTAACCGAGCACGGGTAATCGTCGAAGAAGAGTTAATAGCTCAAACAGCACGGGGATTATTGGTTTTTCTCGGAGTAAGTAAATCGGATGGAATTGACGAAGTGGAAGAGATCATAGACACCCTTCTCCACCTGCGAATCTTGGCGGACGACGAGGGAAAGATGAACCACTCCATAATTCAGCAAGGTGGAGATATCCTGGTAGTACCTGAATTCACTCTCTATGCCGACTGCTCATCGGGCCGCAGGCCCAGTTTTGGAAAAGCCGGTGGCTACCAACACGCCCAAGGAGTGTATCGTAGATTAGTAGAAAATCTAAGCGAACGGAGTCCGGGGAAGGTGGAGTCTGGCAAATTCGGGGCCCACATGAAAGTGGAGCTGGAGAACGATGGGCCGGTGACGCTGATGATCGAAACTTGAAAAGCCGGTTCGGCTAAGTTAAACTCGTCTGTAACCCATTTACACTAGGAGGAGACCAATGGCAGTTCCAAAATTTCGTACGTCTAAGTCTAAAAAACGGAAACGACAAGGCGGCAACAAGCCTGTTATCAACGTAAATGCGACGGAATGCCCTCACTGTCACGAGCTCAAAATGCCCCACCGAGTCTGCATGAACTGCGGCTACTACAAAGGCGAAGAAATAGTCGAAATAGCTTCAGACGAAGAAGAATAGGGGCATTCTCCCGATTTATCGCTGGATCTTTCCTGTTCAACCACTCTTACCTTTTTTCACCCTTGCAGTCCTGGACTCGACCGCCTACCATAAATTGATAATAGTTATCAATAGGATTCTAGCTGAAGACTTAGCTGCAAGTATACTGAATCGTCGAATTTGGATTATCTCAGATTAGGAAAGGCGAGAAACCAGGAGTGATATACAATGTCTCAATCAATTCCCTCTATTTACTCACTGCTCCTCCCTCTGGCGATACTTCTGCCGTTGATCAGTGGATTCGCGGCCTCGGCCCAATTTCAGAATTCGGACGAGGGATATAAAAAGGCAACTTTTGCAGGAGGATGCTTTTGGTGTATGGAGCCACCTTTCGCCCAGCTCGAAGGCGTGATCTCAGTGATCGCCGGATACAGCGGCGGAGAGATGAGAGACCCTACTTATGAAGAAGTTTCCACCGAGGACACTGGACACCGGGAAGCGGTCCAAATAACTTTCGACCCGAATAAAATCAGTTATAGAGATCTGCTGGAGGTCTACTGGACCCATATCGATCCCACGGACGCCGGAGGGCAATTTGCGGACCGGGGCGAGCAGTATACCACAGCGATCTTCTACCACGACGAAAGCCAGAAAAAACAGGCTTCTGGATCAAAAGTCAATCTCGCAGAGAGCAACACATTCGAGAAACCAATTGCCACGGAAATAATTCCCTTCGAGAACTTCTATCCGGCAGAGGAATACCATCAGGACTACGCCAGAAAACATCCCGGAAGGTACGAAAGATACAAAAAAGGATCGGGAAGAGCCGACTTCCTCGAAGCAAGAAAGGGCAATTCAGAAAAACAACGAACAGCCAGCGATGCCCGAGAATATACCGAAAAACAGTTACGAGAAATGTTGACACCTCTCCAGTATCGAGTTACCCAGGAAAACGGGACTGAAAGACCATTTGACAACAAGTATTGGGATAACAAATCAGAAGGCATATACGTTGACGTTATCAGCGGGGAACCGCTTTTCAGTTCCACTCATAAGTTTTCCTCCGGCAGTGGATGGCCAAGCTTTTACAATGCATTAGAACCTGGAAACATTAAAATTCGGCAAGACAACAGTATGGGCATGAATCGCAAGGAAGTCCGAAGCCACCACGCGGACTCCCATCTCGGACATCTATTTGAAGACGGACCGGAGCCAACCGGAAAACGATATTGCATCAACTCAGCCGCCCTACAGTTCATACCCAGATCGAAGTTAAAGGAAGAAGGCTACAACGAATATCAATACCTCTTCGAGGATTGACGGTTAAACAGGTAAATTTCATTCCCGGCCCTGAAGCCATCCTCAGTTTGGAATCTGTCAAGTATACGTGACCGGGTATAGGGACTCCGCTTTATCGATGAACTTAGCCTTTTCGGAATTAAAAATCCTCTTGTGAGATGACCTATTGCGAAGGTATTTCAATTGAAAAGAAAATACTTCCGCCCTTATCATTTGGATGTTGAGGGAGGTTGCGCTAATAATGGGTAGAACAGTAGCTACAAACAGGAAGGCACGTCGAGACTATGAGATTGAAGAAGTCTATGAAGCGGGCATCGTCTTACAGGGTACTGAAGTAAAGAGTCTTCGAGCCGGTCGATGCAGTTTAAAGGAAGGGTATGCAACCGTCGAAAACGGAGAAGTCTTCCTCCACAATATCCACATTGCCAGGTATGAACAAGGCAATCGAGAAAACCACGAGCCGCGCAGGAAAAGGAAGCTATTGCTCAAGAAAAGGGAGATTAAACGCCTGATCGGCAAGACCAGTCAAAAAGGATATACGCTCGTACCTTTAAAAATCTATTTCAAACACGGGTACGCCAAGGTGGAACTAGGTTTGGGCAAAGGCAAAAAACAGCACGACAAGCGGCAGAAGATAAAGGAAAGAGACGAACAGCGGAGGGTGGAGCGAGAGCTAAAAGAATTCGAAAGAAATAGGTCCTGAGGAGGTCAAATTGTCTCAAGACAATGCCACCTGGTCTACTGATAAGTGCAGGCTGGAACTGGTCCAAGGGGATATTACCAGACAATCCACCGAAGCCGTGGTCAACGCTGCAAATAAAGAGCTGGCCCCTGGTGGTGGAGTGGCAGGGGCTATTCATCGGGCGGCCGGTGAAAAGCTCTGGGAAGAGTGCAAAAAACTGGGAGGATGCAAAACCGGCGAGGCCAAACTTACAAGTGGTTACAACCTGCCCGCTGATTACGTAATCCATACCGTTGGTCCGGTATACAGCGGTGCCCCTCGCGATGAACAGCTTCTCTCCGACTCTTATCTGAACAGTCTTCGTCTAGCAGTTGAAAACGAAATTTCCAGCGTGGCTTTTCCAGCCTTGAGCACCGGGGCCTTTGGCTATCCCCTCGAGAAAGCAGCACCAGTTGCTCTACAAACCATAACCGATTTTCTTCAAGAACACGGTTGTCCGGAGCTGGTTCGCCTGGTACTTCACACCCAGCAAGATCTCGAAGAACACGTCCAGATACTGAACGATCAATTTAAGTAGCAAGTAACCGGACTGCCCTTCCCGGCCTCACAACCCTCATCAAGTGACGTATCTCTTCTACAAAAAGTACATCGATCCTTTCACTCCAGTGCTTTTGGGTTTAAGTTAGTGATGGTACAATTGCCTCGAAGGACCAGTTTACTACGTCCTCTATTCTACCGAATGGCGAGGTGAAACACTATGGAAACGACCATACCTGATTTATTACAAGCGGTCGGTTACCTTATTATCGCTGCCGGGGTTTCTGGACTCTTAATGCGACTGGGTGCTTTCTTTGAGGGTCAATAGTCGACATAAAAGGCTGCTCAACGGGCGCTATAAAGCAGCAATAAGCGAAGGTGATATCCTCCTTAAAGTCCCGGCAATTATCTCCTCATGGACCAAAGACTGTGGGGTATAGATTGCTTTCGCGGGTGTGCAGTCCTGTTGATGGTTCTGTATCATGTGCTATATGATCTGGACTTGTTCGAGATATTTACTTTCAAACTATATTCCCCGGCCTGGAAGCTATATGCCCAAATAGTTGCCGGGACTTTCTTCTTCCTCGTCGGAATAGGCCTACATCTTAGTTATCAGAAGGCCACTAGAAGGTTGACCTTCCCCCAGCGGCTACGAAAATACGTCCTGAGGGGCGCAAAAATTATCTTTCTGGGCGTTTCGATTTCACTGGCCACTTTTTACTTCTTCCCGCAGAATTACATCATCTTTGGGGCTCTGCATTTTATCGGATTCTCCGTTCTGCTAGGTTATCTGATAATGGAAATCCATCCTGGCCAAACCTACGGTCGGCCTTTTGCCGCAATTGCTTTGAGTTTAATCTTCGCCGGGTTCCTCCTCAGAGATATCCGGGTGGAGTTTTCCTGGCTTCTTTGGCTGGGAGTCAGGCCGAGTGGTTTCACGACTCTGGACTATTTTCCAATTTTGCCCTGGTTCGGCGTCATTTTGGCGGGAATCACCTTCAGCAGCCGTAACCACCACTACCAAAGCAACACTATGATTTCCACCTCGGAACCACCCTGGATAGCCAAACCTCTGTGCGCAATCGGCCGCCACTCTCTGATAATCTACTTGCTTCACCAGCCGCTGCTGCTAGGCTCTCTGCACCTGTTTTTGGCTTTCGGAAGCAACTCAGGATAATCCTTTGACATGTTACGCACCGGTAGTTTACATTTGCAGGCCGAAAGCCTTTTGCCTATAATTCGCCGTAATGAGTCAGGATAACGGAGCAATTAGAGACAAGAAATACGTATTTGTTACCGGTGGAGTATTGTCCGGTCTAGGCAAAGGCATTATCACTTCTTCTATTGGCCGGCTTTTTCAGTCCCGCGGGTTTACCCCGACCCTTCAGAAAATTGACCCCTACCTCAACATTGATGCGGGAACCATGAATCCCTACCAGCACGGCGAGGTGTTCGTAACTAAAGACGGTGCGGAAACCGATCTGGATCTCGGCCACTACGAGCGATTTATCAACCAGGATCTCAGCAGCGATAACAACGTAACGACGGGAAAAGTCTACTGGTCCGTCATGCAAAAAGAGCGAGAAGGCCAGTATCTGGGGAAAACGGTTCAAATAATTCCCCACATAACGGACGAGATCAAATCGATGATCAACAAACTGTTCAAGGGAAGCAATTCCGATATTATCATAGCCGAGATAGGGGGCACTGTGGGTGATATCGAAAGCTTGCCTTTCCTGGAAGCTCTCCGACAGTTAAAGGACGAAGTTCCACGTGAAGATATCGCCTTTGTACACTTGACGCTCGTACCTTACTTGAAAACTTCCAAGGAATTGAAAACAAAACCTACCCAGCACAGCGTCAAAGAACTTCGGGGTATCGGAATTACGCCCGATATCATTGTAGCTCGCTGCGATCGACCACTCCCGGAAAAGGTCCGCAAAAAAATTGCACTGTTCTGCGATGTCCCTCCCAGGCACGTAATAGAATGCCGGAACATGGATATCCTCTACGAGGTCCCTCTCGCCATGAAGGAAGAGGAGCTAGACCAGAGATTGCTGGAGTTACTTAGCCTGCCCAAGAAAGAAGGAGATCTCCGAGAATGGAGAGACCGCGTGGACTCTCTGAAACAACCCCAAAAACACGTCAAAATTGGAATGATTGGCAAATACATCGAGCTGGAAGACGCCTACATAAGTATCGCAGAAGCTTTTCAGCACGGAGCATCAGCCACAGGCATACAGCCGGAAATAGAGTGGATTTCCTCGGAAGAACTGGCAAATAAGGATGTAACTCCTTACGTAGAAGACTTGGACGGTATAGTAATTCCCCCCGGATTCGGGAAAAGGGGTGTGGAAGGTAAGATTGAAACCATCCAGTACGCCCGCGAGAACGGTGTTCCTTTCTTTGGAATCTGCATGGGCATGCAATCGGCTACCATCGAAATCGCACGCAACATTCTTGGATTCCAGGATGCAAATAGCAGCGAGTTCGACCCGGAAACCGATCATCCGGTAATTGATTTGATGCCCGACCAGGAGCAAATCGAACAAAAAGGCGGAACGATGCGCCTGGGAGCATACAGGGCCCAGCTGAAAGACGGGACAAAAGCGAAGCGTTTCTACGGAAAAAACGAAATCGAGGAACGGCATCGTCACCGATACGAGTTCAACAACGCCTATCGCAGGCAATTCGAAAAGGCCGGTGTCCTTTTTGCTGCAACCTCAAAAGACGATAAATTGGTGGAAGTTATTGAACTTCAGGATCACCCGTGGTTTATCGGCGTCCAATACCATCCGGAATTCGAGTCGAGCCTGGAAGACCCCCACCCTTTGTTCTGTGAATTCCTAAAAGCATGCCAAAAATACTCAAAGATGCCTCGCTCTACAGCAGGGTCTTAATAGCCCTAATCGCACTGCTTGCCCTCAGTTCTTTTCTCACCAATTCCGAATTTCTAGGGTCCGAACCCGAGACCAAGATCAGGACCACCGGTTTTCGCTTTACTAAATTCTCCCCTTCCGGAGAACAGCAATGGACTGTTAGGGCCCAAGAGGGCTTGATACAAACCGAGACAACCAAACTGGAAGGATTTCAACTCCAGATCCACTCTCCCAGTGGAGACGAACAACAGAACGGTCTATTGGAATTGGCAGGCGAGGAAATCGAACTCCCGAAAGATAGCTGGGACAACATCGAAACTTCGGGCGAGATAAATTTTCGCAAGCCGGGTCAGTTCGAGGGTCTGGCTCACGCTCTAGTCTGGAACCCCGACCAAAAGGTGGTCAAAGGCCGGGAGTTTCAGGGAAAGGCCACCCTTAGTGAACCCACAGCAAATTTCGAGGGCGGTAATTTTTCCTACAATTATGAATCTGCTAGTTTCGAACTGCAGAAACCGGTCACCGTAACCACTACCATTGAAGACGACCGGCTACTAAGGATCGAGGGCGGAAAACTCAGTTGGATAGGGGGTGGATCAATAACCATCTCCGGAGGTGTAGTCATGAATATCGCAGACTCACGCCGAGTAGAGGCTGACGTGATCTCTTGGGAGCATTCAGAGGACATTTATAAGGGCCGGGGGGGCGTCAAAATTTACGAGGAAGATAGGACAGTCCAGGGGCAGGGATTTGAGTACATTCCTAAGGATCAGAGCCTGACAGTAACCGGCGGAGTCAGCCTCGAGTTTATCGACTCCCGGAAAGATCGAGAATAGCATGCTAAAATTGGACTCTATCGGCAAACGATACGGCTCAAAAGATATCTTAAAGGAGATGTCCTTCGAGGTAAAACGGGGGGAAATCCGCTCCCTGCTGGGGCCCAATGGAGCCGGAAAGACGACTGCTTTTAACATCCTTGCGGGTGTAGAGGCCCCGAGCCGAGGTAAGGTGTTCTTAGACGGCAAAGACGTAACGTCGCTACCAATCCATTCCCGAGCAAAACTCGGTCTTTCTTATCTGCCCCAGGCGCCATCGCTATTTCTGGGATTGAAGGTGCTCGATAACTTACTTCTTATTCTGGAAAATCTGGAAACAAAAACCTCGAATCCCCGCAAGACTGCCCGTGATTACCTGGAAAGACTGGATCTCGGAAAATATCACAACCAATCCGTCAACGAGCTTTCCGCCGGCCAGAAGAGAAAAGCCGAGATCGCTCGGGCCCTTGTAACCTCTCCCACCTTCCTGCTCTTGGATGAACCTTTCTCCGAACTAGATCCAAAATCCGTCGATGAGCTGTCCGAAACTCTTGAACGACTAAAAGAAGAGGACGATCTCGGCCTAGCCCTGACCGACCATAAAGTCCGTGAAACCCTGAGGATCACAGATTACAACTATCTGATACAGTCAGGGAAGATTTTCGTCGAGGGAGTCTCAGAAGCCATATTAGAAGAGCCCTCTGCCAGGGAAGAATACCTGGGCCACCGACTGAGTTCTGACCAGCTAGGTTAACGTTCTGAGTAAAGCTTTCTCCCAAACAACAACCCTGAAAAAACAATAAGAGTTATAGCGCTGAGCAGATGCGCCGCTCTCAGCGGACCAATCCACAGGCTATCGGCGCGCCAAAAACTTGCCACAGATCGGGCGACGGCGTATAAAATGAAATAGACCGAGGTCAAAAAACCGGGCTTATAAGACCTTCTGCTCAGACGGATCAGAACCACAAAGATCAGCAGATTCAGAATTCCTTCATATAGCATGGTGGGATGTAATGCTTGTCCGGGATAGGTTTGGCCGGCTGCGGTGGAGGCTGGAAACTTAACCCCCCAGGGCAATTTAGTTGGAAATCCATAGGCGTCGCCGTTAAAAAAGTTTCCAACTCTTCCAAAAACTTGTCCCAGAGCGACCGCAGGCACCACTGCATCGGCAACTCTCCAGTGGGGTAACCCTTTCCAGCGGACGAACATGATGTACGCAAGCCCTCCACCAATCAAACCGCCGTGGATGGCGAGTCCAGATATCCCAAATTCTCCGGCCGGAAGACCAAAACCAAGGATTCGGAGCGGGTGAGAAAAGAAAAACCGGAGGTTGAAAAGAACGTAATACAGCCGAGCACCAATCAACCCCGAGACGAACATAACCAACATGAAATCTATGACCTGTTCCAGAGATAGGTTCAGAGAATTTCGCCTACTCATGCGATAAAATATTCCCAATCCGGCCAGCAAGGCAAATGCGTACATCAGACCGTACCAGCGAAGTGTAAAGGGGCCGAGGCGGATAATTATGGGATCCATGAAACTAAATGATGTAGAGAACTGCTATCTGGACTAATCCGATTAGGAAACCGATGACCGCCCCAAACCAGGTAATAGCTCGCAACTGATTTCCAGTCACGTCCAGAATCAAACCTTCAACTTCCTCCAAAGAGAATTGCTCGACCTCTTTCTCCACGAGCGAGGATATGTCGATGGTGTTCAAAATTTTGGGAGTCTCTCGTCGGAGAAAATCGATGGAGAGCTCAACACCATAGTCTTTTATCGGATTCAACCATTTATCATCCACCAGGTTGCCCAAGGGGCCAATTTCTGCCTCCCGAAGTCTGGCACTAAATTGGCTGACGTATTCAGAAAATTGTTCTTCGAGATCCCCAGATCTCAACAGGGTCAAAAAGAAAGAACTCAGCCTTGTAGAAAAATACTCCAGGCTTGATGCCCTTGCCTCGGGGAGAAAATCGCCAATCCGTTTGTCCTCTAGGGAGCGAAAAGCCTCAGTAAGTGATGCCAAAATCCCGTCGCGAACCCGCTCATTTCGAATCAAAGCTACGGTCAAGGAGGTTAACTCATCTGCGAGCTGTTCTCTGCGTTGGTCTGAAACGTCAAATTCGGACAAATCCTTCTGGAGAACTTTATTCAGTCGTTCAATCAGCGCTTGATTAATCTTCCGTTTAACCTCGGGCTGCTGTAAGAGTTCGGCTAGTTTGGGCACACTTTCGTCAACTGCCTGATCGATCCGGAGCTTCAATTTTTCCGTGGAAATAACGAATGTTTCGAGCATTCCTCGTTTAAACTGATCCCAGACCGAGTCCTGTTCAAATTCCCTCTCCAGCAAATCGTCGATGAGGTCGAAAAGATGCATTTTTATTTGTTTCCGGATCTGGGGGTCTTCCAGCAGCCTGGCTAGCTTCACCACCAGAATCGGCAACCACTCCTCCAGCTTTTCATAAAGGAGATCCCTCATCTCCGGAGAAATATAGTCCTGCAGCTTGCCTTCCTCTTCAAACAATTTATCAATCCGAAGCTTCCAAAAACCTCTGATTTCGCCGGCCAGCTTCTCATCAGCTGCCACCTCTTCTAACAAACTGTCGAGAAGCTCTCTCATCATCGCCCGGGTTTCCTCATCAACCAATTCTTCTAGGCGCTGCTCGCTTAACCCAGATAGGAAATTAAACACCACGTCCTGGGTTATCTCCTCCGCCTCCTGGCTCTGGACAAACCTTACAAGAGCGTTAACGACAACAGCTTCAGCAGAAGCCACAATTTCTAGCCATTCTTCGCTGAGCTTGTCCGGAACCAACTCCTTTATCGATCCCCAACGGCGCCCCAGCAAATCTTCCATCCAGTTGTAGACAGTGATATCTATCTTGGCCCTGACCTCTTGGGATCCGAGACGAGCTTTCACGGCTTGACTGGTCAGAAGGTTTTCTGAGACTGCTTGTCCGATATTCTGGGCAATCTCAGTACGTTTCCGCGGGATAACCCCTGGGGTAAAGGGAATTCTAAAGCCCCAGATCCGCTTCTCCGTGAGAGGGCGAAACAGCATTTTTATGGCGACCCAGTTGGTAAAGTACCCGATGACGGCAGCGATGAAGGGAAGAAATAGAAGCGGAAGCTCGAAAGGCATCAAAACCCCCTCAAAGGACCAGAGGTAAGCGCTAGTGGGTCATCTAGAGACCTTATCATAAGGGTACAAAATACTGAGAGTCAATCAAGCACTCTCCCCGCTACCTACCGGCAATCAGGAAGTTAAGTTCCCCAAGCGAAAAAGAAAGATAGATGAGAAGAATGCCAGCGGTCCAAACCACGAGGATAGGACACAAATCATGCGCTTGAGTTACCGGCCCTGAGTGATAAAATAATAATGATCTTGGAATGATTGGAAGACTAACTTAGTTGATTTCTAGTCTTAGCTTCGTCGATTTATTTCTTATAGATAATGGACTTGTTCACGTTCACTTGTTCACGTTCTCGAAGGAGGATTAAATGCCCGCAGAAGATTTGGATAGCATGTTTGAACCGGAATCCGTAGCAATAATTGGGGCCAGTGAGAAAGAAGGCTCCGTAGGGGCCACCTTGATGAATAATATTCTGGACGGCTATGAGGGTCAAGTCTATCCCGTCAATCCTAATCGCGATTCGGTAATGGAGATTGAATCCTTCGCCAGCGTAGGGGAAATTCCTAATCCCGTAGATCTCGCAGTGATTGCCACTCCTGCTCCCACTGTCCCCGACATCGTCGACCAATGCGGTGAAAAGGGAGTAGAATCAGTTATTATCATAACTGCTGGCTTCAGCGAAACCGGCGAGCAAGGTGTGGAATTAGAAAGAAAATTGGGCGAGGTCAGAGACAAGCACGACTGCCGGATTTTGGGACCAAATTGTCTAGGTTTGATACGCCCCAGCTCCAATCTGAATCTGACTTTTACCCGGAAAGATCCCTCAGAAGGCGGAGTGGCTTTCATCTCTCAAAGCGGCGCGATGGGATCTGCCATTTTGGATTGGTCCGAAGAAGCTAGAGTGGGCTTCAGCAGCTTCGTTTCCGTGGGTAATATGACAGACATAGATTTCGGGGATTTAATTGATTACTTTGGTGAAGACCCCAAAACGGACAGCATCATTATGTATATGGAAACGGTCACCGATGCCAAAAAGTTTATGAGCGCCGCCCGGGGTTTCGCTCGCTCTAAACCGATCATGGTAATTAAGTCCGGCAAATACTCAAAGAGCGCGGAGGCCGTGGCTTCCCACACAGGGTCGCTTGCGGGCGCTGACACGGTCTATAACGCGGCCTTCAAACGGGCCGGGGTCACGAGAGTGCAAAACGTCGATGATCTATTTAGCTGTTCGGAAATTCTCTCTAAGCAAAAGCTCCCCGAGGGAGACAAGCTCGCGGTTATCACCAATGCCGGCGGTCCGGGGATTATGGCTACCGACGCAATTCTAGATTGGGATGGGCAAATGTCGTCCCTGTCCCAGGAAACTATGGAAAAGCTCGAGGATCTATTGCCATCCGCCGCCAGCACTGCGAACCCCGTAGACGTGCTGGGGGATGCAGACGCTTCCAGATACAGAGAAGCCGGACAGATTTGCCTACAAGACGACGACGTCAACGGCTTGTTGATAATATACACCCCTCAGGGTGGAGCTACTGCCGAGGACGCCGCAGAGGCAATTGCCCAATTGGCAAGCGATGCCAAAAAACCGATAATTACCACCTGGATAGGGGGTAGCGAGGTAAATGAAGGACGACAAATCCTTAGACGACACAACGTTCCAACTAGACCTACCCCGGAACAGGCAGTAAGTGCCTATATGTACCTCCATCAATATGCGCGAAATCTGGAGTTGCTATACGAAACTCCAGAAGAACTTCCGGTGGACAGCGTGCCACCGCGACATCATCTTAAGGCCCTTGTCAAAAAGGTAGCTCGGCAGGATCGCGAAATCTTGACCGAAGTAGAAGCCAAAAAGTTTCTCGATACCTACGACATCCCGGTTTCAAGCACCCGGGTGGCAGAAACGGCTCGCCACGCCTCTGAACTGGCTTACGAAATTGGCTTTCCAGTGGCTCTTAAAATCCACTCTCCAGATATCACCCACAAGACCGATATCGGCGGGGTCAAGTTACACTTAACGTCCAAAGAAGAGGTGAAGCAAGCTTTTGAGGCAATAATGGAACAAGCTCACCAGCACCGTCCTTCGGCTGACCTTCAGGGCGTTACAGTTCAGAAGATGGCCAAAAATATCGACTATGAACTAATTCTAGGCTCGAAAAAAGACTCCATCTTCGGTTCGGTGATAATGTTCGGTCGGGGTGGGACGGGAGTTGAGTTATACCAGGACACCGTTGCCGGCTTCCCGCCGCTAAACCAGGTTTTGGCCCACAGGATGATGGAAGAAACCAAGGTCTATCAGTTGCTAAAGGGGTACCGGGGGCAGGAAGGAGCAAACATCCGAGCCCTGGAAAAACATCTGATAAGATTTTCGCAATTAATCATAGATTTTCCGGAAATCAAAGAAATCGACGTCAACCCCCTTGCGGTAGTTGATGGGGAATTTAAAGCACTGGATGCTAGAATCATCCTCGACAGGGAAGTTTTGGGCACCGAGCCCGATCCCCATGAACACCTAGCAATTCAACCCTACCCGCGTCAGTATGTCGAGGAATGGAAATTGCAAGACGGTCGTGAGGTTACCTTAAGACCCATACGACCCGAAGACGAGCCGTTGGAGTTCGAGTTGTTTGACGTCTTTTCCGAAGAGACTTGGCGCCAGAGGTTTTTCGGACCCCGGTACGAAGTCACCCACGAAGACATGACGAGGTACACCAACATCGACTACCGCCGAGAGATGGCCATAGTAGGGATCTTAGAGGAAGACGAAGGCAAAAAGATGACAGGCGTGGGTCGTCTCATCATAGGGCCGAGCATGGATACTGCAGAATACGCGGTGGTAGTAGGTGATCCATGGCAGGGTCTTGGACTCGGGGAAAAATTGACCGATTCCATAATTGGAGTTGCAGAAGACAAAGGCCTGGAGAGCATCTACGCCACTGTGCTAAAGGACAACCACCCCATGATCCAGCTATGCAGAAAAATGGGGTTCGAGGAAACGGAGCGTGATTCCGAGACCGTAAACATGGTCCTTAAGCTCCGGTAACTACAATAATTTCAATCAAACATTTGACAACGATCCAGGTTAAAAAAGGGGGGAGGTCATGAAAGAGATTGGCGAAGTAATCCATTATTTCACGGACATTAATGTAGGAGCAATCAGATTGATTGATCACCTGGAAGTCGGAGATGAAGTAAAATTTGAAGGAGTAACGACAGACTTCAGTCAGGAAATAGACTCCATTCAGATTGACGAGGAACCAGTTGAGGAAGCCGGTCCGGGAGATGAGATTGGCACTAAAGTCGACCAGAGGGTTAGGGAAGGTGACAAAGTCTATAAAGTCGAGGGAGAAGATGACTGAGTGAATATTCCAGAAGCTGGAAAGAGGAGATTGATCTAACTTCAAAATGTTAGGTTCCCTCAGGCAGGCGGTAAATTGGATATTTGGGCAGACCAACCAGCAAAAGGTAGCGAAGCTCGAAAGTTATGCCCAAGAGGTAAACAATTTGGGCGATGAAGTTGCCCGGCTTGCCGATTCCGAACTCCAATCCAAGACAGAGGAATTCAAAGAGAAGCTTGATCAAGGTTCCTCTCCGGAAGAAATACTCCCTGAGGCCTTTGCCGTTGTAAGGGAAGCGGCGGAGCGTCAAACCGGCATGCGCCCCTATGATGTACAAGTTCTGGGTGCAGTTGCCCTTCACCAAAGGCGGATTGCCGAAATGCAGACTGGGGAGGGGAAAACACTAGTTGCCACCATGCCTGCATATCTCAATGCCCTTCAAGGCCAGGTGCATATCGCGACCGTAAATGACTACCTCGCTCAGCGAGACCGGGAGTGGATGGGCCCTATTTATGAAAGCCTCGGCCTCGAGGTAGGGGTCCTCTCGGAGGATCTCTCAACCGAAAAACGCAAGCAGGCCTATCAAGCCGACATAGTTTACGGCACTGCAGCTCAATTCGGTTTTGACTATTTAAGGGACAACATGGCTACTCACGGGGAAAAACGGGTCCAAGCGGAGAGGGATTTTGCGATAGTCGACGAAATTGACAGCATTTTGATCGACGAAGCTCGAACGCCTCTAATCATTTCCGGCCCAGCTCAGGAATCCACCAAACTTTACCGGAAGTTCGCCCGTTTGGCTCGCAGATTTCAACGCAATAAGGACTTCGAAGTGGATGAAAAACATCAGCAAATCACCTTGACCGACGAAGGAGCAAACAGAGCCGAAGACACACTCCACGTGGACGATATCTATTCACCAGAAAATATTGACTTCTTGCACCACCTAAAACAGGCCCTGCGAGCGGACAACCTATTCCAAAAAGACGAAGATTATATAGTTCAAGACGGCAGAGTGGTAATCGTGGATGAGTTTACCGGCCGTTTGATGCCCGACCGGCGATACTCTGAGGGGCTGCACCAGGCTCTAGAAGCCAAAGAAGGGATGCTGGTTCGAAGGGAAAGCCAGACCTACGCTCAGATTACGCTCCAAAACTACTTCATGCTCTACAACGGCCTTAGCGGGATGACCGGAACTGCTAAAACCGAAGAAGAAGAATTTGAAGAGATATATGGCATGGATGTGGTTGCGATCCCGACCAATAAACCCCTGCGCAGGGACAATCGCCCCGACGTGATCTTCAAAACCAGGGAAGCCAAATTTGAAGGCATTGTAGACGAGATTGAAAAGCTTCACGAAAAAGGTCGGCCGGTGCTGGTAGGAACTAACGCCATCGAAAAGTCCGAACGTCTAAGCAAAATGTTAACAAAACGGAGCCTCAACCACGAAGTTCTTAATGCAAAACAGCACGCCCGAGAAGCTGAAATAATCAAGGGGGCTGGTCAGAGGGGAGCTATTACCATAGCCACTAACATGGCAGGACGAGGAACCGACATCGTTCTTGGGGAAGGGGTCGCGGAGGTTGGGGGGCTTCACGTCTTAGGAGTGCAGAGGCATGAAAGCAGGCGCATTGATAATCAGTTACGCGGTCGAGCCGGGAGGCAAGGCGATCCAGGATCTTCCCAATTTTACCTCTCCCTGGAAGATGAGTTGCTGCGGATCTTCGGCGGAGAACGATTAGATTCGGTTATGGAGAAAGTGGGAATGGAAGAAGGCCAGGCAATTGAACACCAGTTGCTAACCAAGACCATAAGAAGAGCTCAGAAAAAAGTAGAAGGCATCAACTTCGAGAGAAGGAAACAGGTACTTAAATATGACAAGGTAATGGACAGACAAAGAAAAGCCGTCTACGAACTCCGCGACCAATTTCTGCTCTCCGAGGACTCCTCGGAAGAGGACTGGTCCTCCATCGAGGACTACCTCCGAAATCTATTTGAAGATTACGTCGAGGACTTACTGGAGGAGTATTGTTCCAATGAGTTGGCGCCGGACCAGTGGGATCGCTCTGGCCTGCTGCAGGTACTGGAACAATTTGAAAATGCTGATCTCCCTGCCCAACAATTACCGGATAAGAGGAGCCGGGTTAAAGATTTACTCCTAGAATTCCTCGGTGATAACTGGAAAAATCAAAAGGATAGGCTCGTTGAAACGGAGAACTTCTCCCCCCACCTAGTAAAAGCTCTGACACTACGAATAATCGATAAACACTGGCAGCAGCATTTGTATCTCATAGACGATCTGAAGGAAGGGGTTGGCTGGTCTTCCTACGGGGGCCAGGATCCGCTGGTCGAGTTCAAAAAAGAGTCTTTCCGCCTGTTCCAGAATATGTTGAGGAGAATCCGTCAAGAAGTGGTAGAGTCACTCGTCCAACCTCAACTGGAGCTTACATCGGAAAAGCCCCAGCCTCTAAAAACGGTTTCCCAATCCAAGCTGAGCTATGAACATTCAGGGGGCACCAGCGCCTTAGCGGAAACCTCGGGCGGCGAGGACCCAAAGAGAAGCACCCAAAGTGCTGCAACTCTGGAGAACTCCGAAAAAAACAATCCGCAGCAAAGGATCGCAGATGAGGAACCTGGTCGAAACGATCCTTGTCCCTGCGGCAGCGGAAAGAAATACAAGTACTGCTGCGGGCGAGATTAGCCCTTGTTCCCACTTAGAAACAAATTGAGGTTATTTCATTCTCAATAAAAGCTCGTCATCCGCTATGTTTCTCTCTGAAAAGAGGGTAACCAGTTTTTCCACTGTCAGTTCTTCCTTCTTCCTGCCATCCAGATTGCAGACGAATGAGCCCCGATGGAGCATGGCCAGCCTATCCCCCACCTTGAGCGCCTGATTCATGTCATGTGTGACCATAATCGTGGTCAACTTTTTCTCCGCGACCAGACTACAGGTTATCTCCAGTATTTTCCGGGCGTTCTTGGGATCCAGGGAAGCAGTATGCTCGTCGAGCAACAGAATCTTGGGCATGGTGAGGGTAGCCATCAACACCGAAAGGCCTTGTCTCTGCCCTCCCGATAGATGGCGTACAGTTTCGTCCAAGCGACTTTCTAGGCCCAGTTCGATCTTGGACAGCTCCCGATTAAAAATTTCTCTCCTCTTGGGAGTAACTCCCATCCCAAATCCCTGATTTCTCTTTTTCAAAGCTAGACAGAGATTTTGGGCCACCGTCATCCCTGCGGCTGTACCCAGACCGGGCTCCTGAAACACCCGACCGATAAACTCAGCCCGGGAGTGTTCGGGCATAGTTGTTACGTTCTTCTCATCAATGTACACCCTGCCCTCGGACGGGATC
This sequence comes from Candidatus Acetothermia bacterium, assembly GCA_046543285.1. GTDB lineage: Bacteria > Bipolaricaulota > Bipolaricaulia > M55B111 > M55B111 > JBKGZS01. The sequence continues at coordinate 39,150 of JBKGZS010000005.1, forward strand.
AGTGTTCCCGAAATCAGGTTCAAAAAGGTGGTTTTCCCGGCTCCGTTACTACCGATTACGGTCAAAAATTCCCCTTTATCCAACTCCAAGTTCAGGTGATCGACTGCAACGACCTCGTTCATGGTCCCTGATAGAAACCGCTTAGTTAAATTGCTGACCTTTAGCATAAGAATCACCTCCCCTGTGGACCACTGAGACTTTCCTCAAGTCAAATTTCCCAGCTTAATGTTCAGTTTAGATCTTACCTGTGGGGTCGCCAGAGCGATAATTACGATCAAAGCGGTAATTAATTTCAAATCACTGGCTTTGAAACCGAGATGATACCCATAGCGAAGCGCTAACATGATTGCCATACGATAGATGATGGAGCCCACAAGCACACCAGTCGTTACCCAACGGAAGCTGATTGTCGGTATCAATGACTCACCTACAATTACCGAGGCCAGGCCTGCTATGATGGTCCCCACCCCCATGCCAATATCCGCAAAACCAGAATATTGGGCCACTAACGCTCCGGATAGGGCAACAAGGCTGTTGGAGATGGCCAATCCGGCAATTTTCATGCGGTCGGTATTGACTCCCTGAGCCACGACCATCTGTTCATTGTCACCTGTTGCTCTGAGAGCCAGACCCACTTCCGTATTGAAGAAAACGTCCAAGGCGAATTTGATCGTGATGGTGACCAGAGCAAAGAAAATCAGGTTACTGAATTTGCTCAGACCTACAGGGGCCAATAGGTTATCAAACATATCCAGCAACGTGGTCTGTCCTAAAAGGGGAATGTTTGGCTGCCCCATGATCCGAAGGTTAACCGACCACAGAAGAGTCATGGTCAGGATCCCAGCCAGTAAATTTAGAATATCGAGCTTGGTACTCAGTAGCCCGGTAAAAATGCCCGCCAGCATACCGCCAGCAATGCCCACCAGGATAGCTACAAGGGGGTGCCAGCCCAGAACGGTCAGAGCAGCAGTAATGCCGGCCCCCATCGTAAAGCTACCATCAACCGTCAAATCCGGAAAATCCAAGACTCGAAAGGTGATTAAAACCCCCAGAGCCATAATCCCGTACACTAGGCCATGCTCCAACCCGTTGAAAAAAAGTTCAATCGACATTCACTTCACCTGACTCAACGCCTGTAGAATAAATACGGGAATATGGTGAAGCGAAGAAGGATTCGCTTCACCACTCACCACTGACCTCAACTAACTACTGTTTTTTCCACATCTCTCCCAAGTAGCGTATGGCATTGGCTTTCTCGACCACCGAAGAAGGGAATTCAAAACCCATCTCCTCTGCCTGGTCCAGGTCCAAGACCAGCTTTTGATCTTCGGGAGCCCCTATACCAATAGGGATCTCATTAGGTTTCTCGCCTTCAAGCAATTGTATCAGTTTCTGGCCTGCCAGTCTTCCGTGATCGTAATAATCAAAACCATAACCTACCAGCGCCCCCTTGCCGACGCTGGTCGGATCGGCAACGACAACAGGAATCTTCTCCTTTTTAGCTACCTGGGCCACTGGACCCAATCCGGAAACCACAGTGTTGTCAGTAGAAATCCAGATGGCATCTACCCTACCCCTCAGAGACTGTGCTGCCTGGCTGACTTCGGAAGTGTTGCTTACAGTGGCTTTGATCAGTTCAATTCCCATTTCATCACAAGCATCCTCGGCCAGCTCCGTTAAAAAGGAAGAATTAGGCTCCCCGGCGTTGTAAATATTTCCAACCTTTTCCACGTTGGGGACCATTTCCCGAATTAGCTCGAACTGTGATTTTACTGGGATTTGATCGGAATATCCGGTAATATTTTCGTTATCGCCGGGATTCTCGTAGGCTTCCATGCTGTCCACAAGACCTGCAATTTCGAAATTGGTTACAGCAGTCACCAGAATGGGGGTTTCGTCTAGGACCTGCTTTGCAGCCACTGAAGTATTGGTAGCTATGGTAATTACGATATCCACGTTTTGACTCTTAAATGTCTGAGCGATGGACTTGGCATTACTCATGTCATTTTGAGCGTTGCGGAAGATAAACTCCACGTCCTCCTCTTCCTCGTATCCGTTTTCCTCAAGGATATCCTTGATTCCTTCTCTTACCGCGTTTAGAGCGGGATGTTCAACGAGCTGCGAAATACCTATAGTAGTCAGGGATTTTTCGTCCCCTGAGCCCAGTATTCCGACGCTGAAAGCCAGAAGAACCACCAAACCCATTACAACCCAGATACGTTTGTTCATCGTCGTTCAACCCTCCTTGAAACTGATTTCTCAAAATAAAAAAAAGCTATAGTGTCTCTATAGCTTTTCCGGTTCCGGGTTAACCCAATAATTTTATTAAGGGTTTACCCTAGAACCTAATCACGATACCAATACCAAAAATAACAGCTCGCCAGACTTGATACCGGCTGAAAAATCACCTCACTCGATAGCAACACTTGACGGTACATACAAGACTCCTTTAGTCTAAACTACCCTATCTGACAGGGCTATAAGCGGAAAACCAGTTCGGCGAAACCCATACATCCCATACTGGCCGTTTAGTGTAACATGGAAATTGAAGATTGTCAAGACGGAAATGTGCTCAGGAAGCCAGATTTCCAGTGACACTTGACTCTCTCCCTATCGCTGTGATATAATGCGTTTGATCATCGGTAAAAGATGTTAGTCGAATGTCTGTGAAGATAGACTTTTTTCAGACAAGGAGGTGTGTTAAGCTATGTGGCCGTTATTTATAAGCGTAGGTTCGATTGGCACTCTGTCGGCGAGTACGGCTATCGTTTTGGGTTTCTTCTGGACCGTCTGGGCCGTAGCGTTTTTCCAGTTTCTCGGCTGCGGCGGGGGTTGCCGCTAAACCGACATTTTAATAATCTCCCCGTACCTAGAGACTTGAGTTGAGTTGTTCCAGCTGTGATTTCTGTAGAAGATAAGGATTTTATCAGGGGGTTTCATTGCTCACAAGATATCGGGGTTCCTCAGCGGTAGTCACCGGCCTTCTCGTCCTGTTGTTGTTTGCAGGTCCTTCCTTGAATGTAGCAGGCGTTTCCGTGGACACTATCAAACGGGGAGTGGAAAGCGAACTAGGCGTTGATAAGGACCTATGCACGGTAATCGACCTGGAATACAAAGGCCACGATCTGGTCATAATCGCAGCCTTTATCAACGAACGAACCCTGGAAAGCGACCTGGACCCTGAGATACTTGAAGCCATGGAAAAATACGTGGGCCAAAACGCAGTTTTCATTTCCGCGGTGGCTCAAACCAAAGATGGAAACTTTAACCCTAATAGCCTGCGCTTCCATCAGGATGGGGATTCGGTGGGAGTCAGCTCAGTAGAAGGCATAACGGAAGATTTTGGTCAAGGCAAGCTCCCGGAAGGCATGAACGTAATGGGAGACCAGTTCTGGGGGAGCAAAGGGATTGTGGTCTTCGACGACCGTGTAAATCCAGAACAACCCTTCGAAGTCGAATATGGAAATGCCCGCAGACAACTAAGCATCCGAGGCTCTGCTCAGGAGACCACCCCGACCCAAGAACAAGAACAGCAATCCGACGAACAAGAACAGCAATCCGAAGAATCCTTTTCCGATACAGAAACCGGTGAAGGGGAAGTTGAGTGTCAACCCGGATCTGGGGACGGGTGTCAGGATGCAAGCGGAAATGGATCCTTTCTCTTTGTGGGCTTCGTTAATTTGCTAGTACTGACCTTAACAGCCCTACTGTAATTCCCTGATTCCTAAGCGGAAGAGAAG
>JBKGZS010000037.1:0-13718 GCA_046543285.1 Candidatus Acetothermia bacterium
CTTCTCCGGTCATCAATGCAGCCACACGAGCGGAATCTTCTAGAATAGGTCTGAACTCAACTTCGTCGAATTGTGGTTCAGGACCCCAGTAATCACCCGCTCGCTCAACAACAAATCTTTCCCCGCGCACCCATTCTTTCATTTCATAAGGACCGGTTCCCACTAGATTTTGATCAAATTCCTCTACTCCATATTCCCTGGCGGCCTCAGGGCTGACCATGCTGACCTGGAAGCTACTAAGGATGTTAAGCAGCGGTCCATAGGGCTCGTCGAAATTAAGTTGAACTTGGTATTCATCCAAAACTTCCACGTCCTGAATGGCAGTCAATCTATCCCGAGCACTTAAGGCATTGTCGGGGTCGAGAATTCTTTCAAAATTGTATTTCACCGCTTCCGCGTTGAACGGAGAGCCATCATGAAACTCGACGCCCTCCCTCAAAGTGAGGCGTAATTCAGTCTGATCTTCTGAAAACTCCCAATCTGTGGCCAATTCCGGGGCATAATTTCCATCTTCATCAACGGTAATTAACCGGTCAAAAATCAAGTTAACAATGGGTCCCGTGAAAGTATGATGACTATCATGGGGGTCGGCGGTGGGCGTGGGCTCGTTTTTAGCTACTATGAGATCCTCTTGAGCCAGGACAGTAGCACCAACAGAGAATAGCATGCTCAAGATCAGTAAGATTCCGACAAAACTTTTCCTGCCAGCACTCAAATTAAACATATTTTCTCACCTCTTAGTGGCGCAAATGGCTGAGGAATTCAAGATCTCTGTTCGGCAAATGAATATAAACTCACCTCCGATTTTCCAGCTTACGATCTGGTCACCCGTCCCTAGCAGTCGATAAAGCAGGCAAACGCTGTTTGCTTAGATCTGCACTGCCGGCTAGCGGTTCCTGATTAAGCAAACTAAAGCAAGAGAAAAGTCCAACTACCCGGCATGATAATGATATTGATTCCATCTGGGTTTGTAAAGACTTGATCAAATCCCATGGCTCATCCAACTAACTCACGATGCGATCTGAAGGTCGGTACAATTCAGCTGCCCAATAGCGAAGAGAATTTATCCTTCACTCCCTCTTTCTCATAGGTTCAGGTAGTTTGTTCCGGGAATAGTTCCTCCATCAGCGAAGCAACCCGGAACTCGATCTCGTCACGAATCTCCCTCACTTCTTGCAGCTCGGCATCGCCGGGATCCTTTAGATCCCACTCTCTATCCGTACCTTGCCAGGTAACCGGACAGACACCTTCTGCCGAGCAGCCCATTGTAATGACGTAATCACAGCCTTCCAGCTCCTGAGGAGAGATCATTCTGGGTTTAACTTCTGATAGATCTATACTTCGCTCCTTCATGGCCGCAACTACCTCGGGATGAACGGCCTCCGCGGGGTCCGTCCCTCCTGATTTAATGTCAATCGGTAAATCCATTTGTTCTTTTTTTATCCTGGCAAATGCTGCTGCCATCTGACTTCTACCGGCATTTTCTACACAGATAAAAGCTACACATACTGAATCTGTCATCTCCATCCTCCCGACCAAAATTTGCGCACTTTTCGGACAGACAATAGAATTTGTACTCGTTAAATCTTTGCTTCTTCTGCCAGGTTCTGCAAGTACGGTTTTGATAATTGCTCGTCCCCGGTATAATTTGACTGTTGTGACCACTTCCTACATAGGACATATGTCGCTTCAAGGCTTTTACTGAGGTGGCTGCAAATATTTTCAAGGACGACCGCTCTAGAGAGACTGGAATTTGCGAAGAGCCAGGTAAGAAAACTTCCTGAGACAGTAAAATTTCAAGGGGGCAATCAAAACCTATCATGAAGTTTTTGTCCGGACGCCCCAGAAGGGTCCGATTTCTCAAAGCTTACATTATTTTATTCTGGAGCCTGGTACTTGCCCTTATTATCTTCACCAACCCCGGTGCTGCAAAAGACCAAGTAATGATTTATTTCTTCTGGTCGGAAGGCTGTAACTATTGCGAGCGCCAGAAACCTCTGTTGGAGGATCTACAGAAACGTTTTCCAGAGGTAAAGGTCGAGGACAGAAACATTAATGAAAGTCGAGAGAACAGAGATTTACTGGTAGAGATGCGCGAAGCCTACGGAAAAGACATACGGGGCGTACCCGCTACCTTCATCGGAGATGAAGCTTGGATGGGGTATACAGAAGACATAGGACAGGAGATCGAGGCGAAAGTTCAGAGTTGTATTGAGAAGGGATGCACCGACCCCCTGACCAGAGTGAAGGAGGAGGCGAATGTCCCCCCATCTGAGGAGCAATCCCGGCAAAGGACCCTCAACCTCCCTTTCGTCGGTTCCGTCGATTTTTCCAACATGTCCGTTATCGGATCCACCGCCCTGATAGCCTTCGTGGACGGGTTCAATCCCTGCTCCCTCTGGGTTCTAACTTTCCTGCTGGGGATCCTGGTCCACACCCGATCTCGAAAACAAATACTGCTGGTGGGACTGACCTTTCTTTTCGTAACCGCCACTACCTACGGCCTGTTTATTCTGGGCCTGTTTAGTGCCTTCCAGTATATAGGACAACTCCTATGGATCAGATTGGTCGTGGCCTTGCTTGCTTTCACCTTCGGGGTGGTAAGTGTAAAGGATTACTTCTGGCTTGATCGGGGTATCTCTTTCACTATACCGGACAGCATCAAACCGAAACTAGGAGAGAAAATCCGAGACGTGATGAACAAAACCGGTTCACCTCTGGCCACGCTGGGAGGTACCGCCTTAATGGCTCTAGGGGTAACCCTGGTCGAGTTACCCTGTACCGCAGGCTTTCCCGTGATTTGGACGGGCCTGATGAGCGGTCAAGATGTGGGAGGATACCTCTTTACAGTCCTGTTTTTGTTGTACATCCTAATCTATCTCCTGCTGGAGTTGATTATCTTTGCAGCCTCCGCCGTCACCCTAAGATCCAGCAGGTTACAGGAGACACAGGGGAGGTTTCTAAAACTCATCGGCGGAAATCTCATGCTGGTGCTGGGAGGCTCCTTTCTATTCGCCCCTCAAGTGATGTACGACATGTCAGGCGTGGGGATGGTCTTCGGAGTAGCGCTCATCGCAACACTGCTGATGATATTTGTGCACAAAACCCTTCTGCCTTCCTCAGAGATCAACTCTCGAGAATAAGAGGAATTTGTTTTTACAATAAGCCCAGGAGTGGCCACCACGTAAAAACAATCAGAAACAAAACCACGAAGCTAGCCAGGGTCAGTGCCACTCCGGCTTTCAAGAAATCCTCCGGTTCGATATATTTGGTGGAATAGATGATTGCGTTGGCAGGGGTTGCCAGGAGCAGCAAAAAACCCAGGGAACAGGAGATCGCCGTCAACAACCCCATCGCCATAGGATTAACGGACGCAAGCTCGGCTAATTTCAAAGTTATAGGACCAATCACACTGGCAGTGGCCCCGGCACTCATCAAATTGGTCATGGAAATAGTCAGCAGGGAGCTGGTTAGACTTATGGGCACTAGACCGCTGAAACCAAGCCCGTCGCTCACGAAGGATAGCACGAAGTTGGCCAACCAGGTCGCGGCTCCCGAACTCTCCAGAACAGAACCGAGACTGAGTGCTCCCATGTAGATTAGAATGACTCCCCAGTTTATATTGGTATGATAATCGTCCCAGCGCACTATTCCGAATACCAGATATAAAACTGCTCCCATCAAAGCAATTATTCCCAATCCAAGGGCTCTCCCCAGAGTAATCCACAGTATTACGATTAGGGCAAAAATGGCAAGGGTAACCCCGGTCTCTCCAGTCCACTCTCTCTGCTCCAGTTCCGCGTGGAGGCCCGTGGTGGCATCGGAGAGATCGGTGACATGGGGCTGAAATACGCGATACAAAATCCAGGAGGTAGTGGGGATTAAGATCAGGGTTATAGGCAACGAATAAACAATCCATTCTCCAAACCCGAGACTGATACCGTAACTTCTCTGTAAAAAACCCAAGATGATTACGTTTCTACCACCCCCGCTGGGAGCGTACAGAGCCCCGATACTTGCTCCGTAAGCTACTGAAAACAAGAGGAGTTTGGACAATTGCTTGACCGAGCGGTTGGTACTGTTTTTCATGGTACGAATAAGAGAGAGCACCATGGGCGTCATAACGGCTGCCACCACGTGGCCCGCTATAAATCCGGCCAGTAGAGAACAGGTGGTAACAAGCGCGAAGCTGATCCGCCGAGCACTGTTTCCCAATCTATCTATCAGGAACAAAATCAAACGTTTCCCCACATCCTGGCTAGTAAGGGCTACGCCGATCATCAGCGCCCCCATGATGAAAAACACCGCATCGTGCATGAAGGAGCTGGCAACCTCGTTGGCAGTACCCAGCCCCATAACCACCTGGTAGACGGCGACAAACAAAATGGTACCGGGAGCGGAGATAGGTTCGGCAATAAATAGGACTACCACCGCAGCCAGCAGCGCCAGGGCCTTATGTCCTTCAGAGGATAAGCCCTCAGGAGGAGAAAAGGAAAGGACCACGACTACTAAAAAGACGGTAATCAAAAACCAGGTCCAGCGGTACTGGAACCACTTGCGGAGATCTTCCATGCCGTGCCCCCAATTTTTGATTCCGGGAAGTTTAGAGCAAGATCGATAGGATCAGTGCAAAAATATTTAACCCGGCCTTAACCGCCCATACCTGGATATTCCCAGGCGAGTAGGTTAGGGTCGGGTCATCAAAGGACTTAAAGCTAACGGTTTCAGGATACCATTAACGGAGATTTGAGACCTCCAGAGCTAGAGGGAGATGGGGCTCGGCTCCTTTTCCTACTCCTGCCAGTCGGGAACGCCATAAAGTTCCACCCCCTTTATTTGAATCAGCCATAAATTTTGGTCTCTTGAAAGACTTAGCATAGTCGGGAAGGCCCTGCTAAAGGTATTCTAAAACCAGGTGCCCGGCATGTCAACCCTCGTGGTCGGTCCTGGATTATGTAAAGAATTCTCTTGATAGTATTATAAGTTTTTACTATAATTCTTCGAAGAAAATTAAAATTACTGGGAGATGCCACGCTCATGGAACAACGCGAGAAACTACGAATAACTTTAACGGAGATTCAAGAATATGCCCGCGCCCTCCACTGCCCTACAAGGTGGAAGATAATCCACCTGCTCGGAGACGGCAAGCTATCCACGGGAGAGATCAGAGAACAACTGGAGGGAGACTGTCTGTCAACCGGCGGGCAAAACTTGTATTATCACCTGTCCGAACTCAGTTCCACTGAAATCATCGAAGTTGCGGAATATCTCGAACGAGGTGGAGGCGCTCCGCAGAAAGTCTGGCAGCTGGCAATCGACCAAATTAACATCGACCTATTAGGTGGCGACTTATCCGACAAGTGCCATAATAGCACAGCTTAAAAAGAGCAAAAGCGAACTGGTGGATAGCACTTTCATCGATCAAAGTCAATCACTGACCGCGTCAGTGAGGTGAGGTAATTGGGAGCAATTGAAGCAGTGAAGCTGGTAAAAGAGTTCAATGGGTTCCGGGCCGTGGACGAGGTGTCTTTTGAGGTACATTCCGGGGAGATATTCGGCTTTCTAGGCCCGAACGGGGCAGGAAAAACTACTACAGTGAGGATGATTACCGGGGTGCTGAAGCCCGACTCCGGGAGGGCCCGGATAGATGGAATAGATGTAGCTCAAAATCCGATCGCCTCCAAAGAAAAGATTGGAATAGCACCGGAAGAAGCAAACGCTTACATGGACCTGACGGGGCTGGGGAACATGATGCTGGTCGGGGAGCTATACGGCGTGCCGCGGCGAAAGTTGGAATCCAGGGCCAAAGAACTGCTTGAAATATTCGGACTATCAGAGAGAGCCGATTCAAAGGCAAAAACCTACAGCAAGGGAATGAAACAGAGACTAATTTTGGCCATGGCTCTGGTCAACGATCCCCCAATTTTATTTTTGGACGAACCCACTGCGGGATTGGACGTCGCAAGTCAGAGATTGATCAAGGACCGGATAGGCCAACTAAACAGGGAAGGTAAAACTGTGTTTCTCACCACGCATAATATAAGTGAAGCGGACAAACTGTGTGATCGCGTCGCAGTAATCGCCAGAGGTCAAATTGCGACCGTCGACTCACCAGAAAAATTGAAATCCACTATAAAAAGCACTCAGTCAGTCCTGGTCAGCTTCGCTCAGAGTCAGATGAATGAGGAACTTTTAGAAAAGATGCAAAATCTGAACTCCTCCGACGAGATAAAAAAGGAGGGCGACAAATTCAGGCTCTACGGTCCCGATCCAGGGGACATGGTAGAAGAAGTAGTGAGCTTTGCCCGGAAGGAGAACCTTAAACTCCGTACGTTGAATACCTCCGGCCCAAGCCTGGAGGAGGTATTCACACATCTAACCGCCGGAAATCGCAACTGACCTGACCCCACAGGAGGAGATATAATCCTGATGTTCCACTTTCCGCGTCCCCGAAAGATGTTGGCCATCGCCAAAAAAGACCTGCGAATTTACTATGGCAAGGGGCCAGTTGTAATCTTTGGCATACTGCTTCCATTCTTCTTTTTCTTTGCCTTCTTGGTGGGGCGAGAAATGCCTCCGCTTTCCTTAATCTCTGGCCTGGCGGGAATGGCCATCTGGTTTACCGCTACTTCGATCAGCCCCGTGATAGCACCCTGGGAGACCAGAACGAAGACTCTGGAGCGTCTGGTCTCCAGTCCCATCAGCGTAACGGAAATGTTGCTCGGAGATATACTAGGATCTATGGCCCTTTCTTTCGGCATTACAACTGTTTCTATCACCACAGTGGCCCTTATCCTGGACTTGGGGTCCCCTCACTTCCTGGTCCTGATCTTAGGGCTTTTACTGGCCAGCTTCTGCTTTTCCTCAGTGGGAATACTGATATCCGCCCTCCCCACGGATACCACCTCTGATGTTATGATGCTCTCCACGCTGATCAAATTCCCCCTGGTTTTCGTCAGTGGTATTTTTATCCCCGCCAAGGAGCTTCCCGGGTGGGGGGCCACGATTTCTCAACTATCCCCGCTTACCTACTTCGTGGACCTGGTGAGATACTCGTTTGAAGGAACAGGACAACCGTGGATGGACCTTTCAATTCTGGCTGGTTTTTCCCTAATATTCTTTCTGGTGGCAACTTTCATCCATCACCGAACCCTCCCCAGAAGACTGTAAAATGAGGGGCGAACGAGCAGCGAAGGGAAAATATGGCGGAAGAAGCAAAACAGTATCCTAGTTTCCGATTTACTTTGGAAGAGTTCTCAGGGGCCTTTGGGGATTCCGTTACCGTAATACCTCTGCTAATTGGAATCGGCATCTCCACAGAAGCAAATCTGGCTCACCTGTTGCTTTTTTTCGGGATATTTCAAATTGCCGCCGGCTTGTTCTATAAGCTCCCCATGCCAATTGAGCCCATGAAAGCTCTGGCCGCCCTGGCCATCGCCGGCACCTTAACCTACGAACAGGTCGCAGCGGCAGGGATCGTGCTAGGGTTGTTGCTATTGTTGACCGGCTTCGGCGGAATAATGAACAAATTAGACCAGATGGTCCCCAGAAGCGTAGTTCGGGGAGTGCAACTCGGCCTGGCTCTTCTCCTGTTAAGAGCGGCTGTGGGGTATGTTGCGGAGGGGCTGTGGCTGGCGCTGATCGGAATCGGGATTGTTTTGTTGTTTTTGTTTTTGAAAGAGAAACACTCAATCCCCAACTTATCTGCTTTTATAGTCCTCGCGCTGGGGGCGGGGTTCGGCGTCTACGTGAACGGTCCTCCTGAAATCTCCCTGATAAGCTTGCCCCAGCTCACCATTCCCGAGCTTTCCAATTTCCCGCGGGCCATCATCGTGGGGGCACTACCACAGTACTTTCTCAGCGTAGGAAACGCCATTCTAGCTACCTCTTTGTTGTTTAAAGATCTCTTCAGACAGAAGGTAGATCCTGACAGGTTATCCCAATCAATGGGCGTGATATGTCTGATCTCCAGCGTCTTTGGTGGATTTCCCACGTGCCACGGTTCTGGGGGGTTGAGCGGACAATACCAATTCGGTGCTCGAACCGGGGGATCAAATCTAATTCTGGGAACGATCTACCTGGGAATAGCCATCATTGCCGGCTCAGCCGGTTTTTTGACCTTTTTTCCTATTTCGGTCCTAGGAGCACTGTTGGTATTTGTGGCTTTTGAACTGGCCTCCGCGGGGGCGAAAACAGATCAATGGTCAGTAACTCTGACCGTGGGGGTAGTCTCCTTCTTCACCAACATTGCCCTTGGTTTTGCCGTTGGCTTCTCCCTGGCAAAGATCATTCAATACCTCAACCGCTGACCGTTTCAAAAACTCAAACTGGCAACCCATTCCATCTCCTCGCCTGGCGTTTGATCACGGCAGAACAAAGTGGTATCTTCTACCCGTAAAGGAGGAAACATGGCCCTTCGGTTTGAGTATCCTGAACTGAACGCCCGGAACGTAGCTCTGGGAGCCGTTTTCGCGGCCGGGGTCACCGTAGCGACAATGATGATTTCCATCCCCGTGGGAGTCGGATATCTAAATTTCGGGGAGATAGTCATCTACATCGCGGCTTTCCTTTTTGGAGGCACCGTTGGTGGACTTGCAGGTGGAGTCGGTGCGGCCGCCGCAGACGTTCTGCTGGGATGGGCTATGTATGCCCCTATAACCTTGATAGTAAAAGGATTGGAAGGATTCGTTGTAGGTTCCTTGAGCAAAGAAAGCTCGAAAAGCAAGTTGATTGCAGTGGCTCTGGGCGCACCTTTTATGATCGTCGGATACTTCTTCGCCCGGGTTTATTTCGAAGGCTTTCCGGCGGCAATTTTACAGGAACTGCCCATTGACCTGATCCAGGCCGCAGTTGGCGCTGCCGTGGCGCTGCCTCTCTCGCAGGCCCTTAAATCCTACCTCGAACGGTCGTGACGCGAATAGATGAACCCGCTTAAAGCTCGCTCTTTAGGGGTACGATCATCTTCCGGAGAGCAGCTGGTGAAGGGTGTGGATATGGACCTGGAAGAGGGCGAGTTGTCTTTTCTGGCCGGAAAACCAGGATCAGGTAAAACACTCCTCTGCAAGGCGTTAAAAGGCCTTTTCGACACCCCCCGGGAGGACGGAAATGGCAAAACAGACCTGGAGATTCAGGGCGAGATAAGTCGAAAAGGCAGGGTGGAAATCGTCTTCCAAAATCCAGCCAGAGGCATCGTCCGGGAACAGGTGGAACGGGACGTAGCCTTCGGACTAGAAAATGCCGGCCTACCCCCGGAAGAGATGCGAGAAAGAATCAGGAAATACAGCCGTTTCCTGGGAGCCCACCATCTGCTGGACAGAAAAATTACTCAGCTCTCTCTGGGGGAATTGACCAAAGCAGCCTTGCTGGGCAGTCTGGTCCTCGAACCTGATCTGGTTATCCTGGACGAACCGCTAGCTAGTCTGGATCGCACGGCCCAAGGAAACCTGCTCACCTGCGTGGAAAGAATGAGGGATCGGGGTACTGCTCTCCTTATAGCCGAACACGACCTGAGAGAACTTTTCTATCGGGCTGATCGGGGTTTCCTGCTAAACGAAGGCCGAATGGTGGCTGGGGGAAAGCCGGAGGAGATAGCCACTCCACTTTACCAACAGGGCCTGAAATTGCCCTTCCAGGAAGAGCTTTGCCTGGAACTTCGCAGAGAAAAGCTTCCAGATCCATCGAGCTGACCACTCACGGGTAGAGGAACAGAATAAAGCAGGTCAACGCCCCCGCTGCATAGAGACTGAAAAATAAATCTCTCTTACCTGCTTTCAGTTCGAGGTAAAATGTTTTGTTTTTTCCGGAATCAAAGCCCCGGGCCTTCAACGACTCCCCGAGTTGGTAACCGTAACGGATAAGTGCAGCCAAGAACGGAGTTATCATGGGTAATTGGGCCTTGATTCTTTTCCATGGGGGTCCTTCGATTTTCAATCCCCTCGAAACCTGAGATCGCTTTATCTGCTTAAATCGAGATTTAAACTCCGGCACCAATCGCAGGGTCAAAGAGAAGACGAAGGCCAGCTTCCAGGAAAGCCCCAATTCAGCAAGAGCCAATTCTAATTCTTCCGCTTCCGTAGCCCGGGCAAACCAGAGACTGACCGCAGCAACTCCCACCAGGCGAAGGGAGATAATAGTAGCCCGAACAAGCCCTCCCTCTGTAAATTGTAGAGGTAATAGCGGAACGCTCCAGAGCCCTTGCCCGCTGGCGTAAAAAATTGAATTAAGCAAGAACAAAATCGGGATCAGGTAGCGGAAAGGAGCCAACTGAACCAGAAGGCCTTTGAATTGACTCCGACAGCCGGCCACCAGGGTTAAAAATAAAAGGGCCAACAGGCAGGCCAGGGAAACGATACGGGAAAGCACGAGGGCCAATACCCCCACAACCAGCGAAAAAAACAGTTTAGTGTAAGGATGTAGTCGCCGGGCATGGTAAAGGTTCAAGGCTGCCGTCCTTCCTCGCAAGAATGGCGAATGCTGGACCACAATGGGTGTGTCTTTCCTACCTCTTTCTTCAAATAGGAAATCAACTCCCCAGGATCCGGGGGAAGATCTTGCACATCAACGGGCAAATCGTCGGCGTAGCGACGGGCCCACCTCACTATCGACGGTACCTTCAACCCCAATTCGGGTAAATCCCCTCGCCCGGCCAGTTTTTCCCGCGTTCTCCCCCTATCTACCAATTTCCCGCATTTCAGCAGAACCACCTCTTCCGAAAACCGATAAGCAAGGTCCGAGGAATGAGTAGAAAACAGGACCCCCCGATCCAGCTCCTCGATGATCTTCCCTACCTTTTCCTGACCCCTAGCGTGCAACCCCCTAGTCGGTTCATCCAGCACCATGATCTGTGGGTCTCCGGCGAGAACCGAGGCCAAAGAGGCCAGACGTCCCTCTCCGGCGGACAGCGAGAACGGTGAGCGAGAACGGAGTTCGATAATCCCAACCTTTTTCATAGCCCATTCTGCCTTTTTTCGGTAATCTAACCCCAGGTTCCTGGGATAAAATTGTATCTCCTCGTTCACCGTAGGGGCAAAGAAATACTCCTCGGGTTTCTCAGGAGCGAAGCCGACCAAACGGGAATTTGGTGAGCTGGATTGGCCTTCCTCCTGACAGACAATAATTTCGCCTCGGTCCGGCTCAAGCAATCCGGCCACCAGCTGAAGAAGAGTGGTTTTGCCCGAACCGTTACCTCCCATCAGAGCCAGTTGGTCCTCTCCCGCCAAGTTCAGGGAGAAGTCTTCCAAAACCTTCTCTTTCCCTGAGGGATATTGAAAACTGACGTCCCGGACTTGAAGTTTGTAACCTTTTCCCACTTCGGCCTCCAGAAGCTTTTGTGAATTCTCACCGTTTGAATCGCTTGAATTCGACTCCCAGCCGATCGCCTTGATCAATAGAGATAACCTGGGCTTCACGCCGGTCAACTGTAGCACCTGTGAAGTTCGAAGACAAGGAAAAGAAGCTCACCGAGACAAAGCCAGAGGGGTTGTTTATCGACCTGAACTTGATAATATATCACGATATTGATCATACAATGAGAGTGATTGCCAATCGATAAAAGACAATTCTTTTCTCTATCTACTTCCCGGTTCACCAGCGGTCTAGGAGTGGCAATGGTCGCCACGTTTATCGGGATCTATTCGGACATGTACGGGTTAAGCGGGGTACAGGTGGGGCTGGTGGGAATGGCTTATTCGCTCACCCAATTCATTATCCTCTATCCCATCGGTCGCTACGCCGACCTCGGTCACAGGAGATTGCTGTTTTTAACCGGTTTGTTCCTTGCAGCACCAACCTATCTGCTGTTCTGGCGGGTGGCGGGTTTTAACACCCTGTTTGGCGCCCGCCTCCTCCAGGGTACGGCAATTGCTTTGACCACCTCCGTAGGCCTGTCCTTTATCGCCATAAGGAGCAGGAAGGAAGACCGAGGGAAGAACCTCGGAATCTACAATTCCTTAAGAGGAATAGGGCAGACCATCGGCGCATTGGCAGGGGGATTTTTGGTTGCCAAATTTGGATTTGGTGTCCCTTACATGTTCTTGGCTTCCCTCTACGCTCTGAGCTTCGTCCTAATTTACTTCTGGGTACCACCCGAATCCCAGGAGAGTCGGGAACAACGAGCGGGAGGGGGGCTTCACCTGTCCGAACTTTTTTCCGGGACCAAATTCCGAATTCAGCTCGGATTTGAACTTTGCTTCGCTTTTGCCAAATCGATCGTAATCGTTTTTATACCCGTTTACGCGTATGCGATAGTGGGATTGTCAGAGGCCCAACTCGGGGCCGTAGTCGCTGCCCGGTATCTGACTTTTGCTCTGGGCCAGGGCCCCTCTGGAAAACTATCCGATAAAGTCGGCCGGACCCCTCTGGTTATACTGGGAGGAATCCTATTCACGGTGGCTGCCTTTGTACTCCCCTCGCAGACAAGCTTCTGGGGGTTACTCCTGGTGGGAGCGCTCTTCGGGGTGGGCGACTCAATCCGCGTGCCGGCCAGTTGGGGAATATTTGCTGACCAAGGGGTAGACACCGGCCCTGCCACTTCTTTCAGTTTTCGAATGCTGGCTTGGAGACCCGGACTGTTGACGGGCTCCCTCCTAGGAGGATTTATAAAGGATCTGTTCGGCATAGCTAACACCTTTTACGCCGCCGCGGCCATGGTTGCCTTTGCTTTGATCGGTTACTTGACAATGCAAATCAGAGACGCAAGAATGGCTTCAGCGTAATCCTTGGCGTTCGTCTAAAGGATTAGAAGATGAAGGCCGATGTTCGTTCTTTCGAACAGAGCCTTAGGTGATTGTCTGAGGAGGTAAGCATGCAGGTTGGAGACATCAACCACCTGAACTTAGG
This sequence comes from Candidatus Acetothermia bacterium, assembly GCA_046543285.1. Lineage (GTDB taxonomy): Bacteria > Bipolaricaulota > Bipolaricaulia > M55B111 > M55B111 > JBKGZS01. Next base: position 12,838 of record JBKGZS010000037.1, read on the forward strand.
AGAGTTCCCTACCCCCCTACAGAAGCTTCAAAACCTTTCCGACCATCTAGAGGGCCCCCAGATCTACATCAAACGCGATGACCTTAACGGCTTGGGGGCGGGGGGAAACAAACTCAGAAAATTGGAGTACGCCCTGGCGGATGCCAGGAAGAAAGGGGCTACCACAATTATCACCACCGGTGCGATTCAGACCAACCATGGCAGGCTGACCCTGGCTTCCGCCAACAAGCTCGGGTTGAAAACGGTCCTAATTCTGACCGGCCAAAAACCTGACGAGTTTACGGGAAATATCTTGCTGGATCGCATAATGGGAGCGGAAGAAATCCACTACCTCGACCCAGCAGCCGTAGAGGATCAGGATCAAGCCCTAGAGCAAAAGGTGGATGCGATCACGCAGGATTTGATAGAAAAGGGGGAGGAGCCTTACTACGTTCCCATCGGCTGTGATCCCTTACACGGGACACTGGGCTACAGCAATGCCGTGCTTGAAATCGTCAACCAACTGAATGAGCGAGGAACTTCCGCTGATTACATTGTGGCGGCCGCGGGAACCGCGAGCACGCAAAGCGGGCTGGTTCTGGGAAGCAGGTTATATGCCCAAGATGAAATCGAAGTTATTGGAATCAGCGTGTCCTATCACGTGGAAAAACGAACCGCAGAGGTCGCCGAACAGGCCAATGAAACTGCAGAGTTCCTGGAGCTTGATACCGCCTTTCATCCTGAAGAGATGACCGTCCTCGACCACTACATAGGCGAGGATTACGCCGTTCCCACCCCAGAGATGAAAGAAGCGGTGCAACTCGTGGCCAGAAAGGAGGGCCTTATTCTCGATCCAGTATACACGGGAAAGGCCATGGCAGAATTGATTGATTTCATCAGGG
>JBKGZS010000038.1:0-13629 GCA_046543285.1 Candidatus Acetothermia bacterium
GCCTTGGCCTTTACATCGATCACCGTATTACCGGGGAGATCATCAATCACGACGCGGCTGTCCTGAAGTTTTCCGGCTGCTTCAGCAATGTCGCGCCATTTTTCAGTTCTGACATGCCCGCCCCGCAAACGGTGCAGGTTGACTTTTGCTTCTCCACAAAGCAATCTTTCCAGCAGTTGTTCTTTGGTCATTTCCAGGGAGAAAATGCCAATACCGGCATCTTCTCGGATGGCAATATTGCGGGTAATCGAAAGAGCCAGGCTGGTCTTCCCCGTGCCCGGTCGTCCGGCAATTACAATCAACTGCCCGTCCTGAAACCCCGAAGTCTTCTCATCCAGGTCAGGAAATCCCGTAGCGAGACCAGTTATGGTCTGTTGTTCAGGGTCATGGTGTAATTTTTCCAGTTGGCCAAAGTGATCGCGCAAAAAATCCCCGATAATATGAAAATCCTCGACCATTTCTTTGCGGGATATATCAAAAACCATCTCCTCGGCTTGATCCAGTATTTCTTCCAATGACCGGTCGTCCTCGTAGCCAAGTTCTGTAATTTTGCGACCCCCGTCGATCAAAGCACGCAACAGAGCCTTGTTCCTAATTATATCGGCGTGATGCTCGACGTTTGCACTGGTTACTACCTTGTCCAGTAATTCGGAAAGGTACAATCGACCCCGGGCCTGTTCAAGCTGACCCTTTGCGTCCAGACGGTTCGTGACCGTCACCAGATCGGCAGGTTCGCCCTGGTCAAAGAGTTCGAGCACAGCTCTGTATATTAATTTATGTTCCTTCCAGTAAAAGAAACCGGGCTCAAGTCGATCCATTACCTTGGGCACCACTTCTTCGGAATCTGTTAGAATAGATCCCAAAACGACCTGCTCAGCTTCTTTGTTTTTGGGCACAGTACGTGATTGTTTTGCCATAGCAATACTAATTATAGAAAGTGGCAATTTCTGACACAACAAATACCGAGCTTGATAAAGAGAACAAGAGAGGGGAAAAGAATGAATAACCGAATGAAAAAAAGGAGATAATGGTGGAGGTGGTGGGAATCGAACCCACGTCCAGAATTGCCTCCGTTCAGCATTTACAAGCTTAGTTCCACTTTTGTTTTTAAGGTCTAAAGCTCCGCGGAACGGGATCTTTAAACCCGAGCTCCCTTTCTTATGTCCCCTCTCACCGGAAGCCAGGAAGAAGGTAAGCTCGTATAATCGTCGCCCCGCAAGACCCCTACGAGCAAAAGGTCAGGGGGACGCCGTTTATTGGCTAGACTAGGCTGCTAACGCTCCAGCAGTTACTGGAGAAGTAGCGGTGTCCTTGCCAAAAACAGGTGCCGTGTCATTGTCGGCATTTGTTTTGAAGATAGCTGCCAGTTTAGGGAGATGACAAAGCTCCGCTTGTAGCCTTCCTTCGGCAATTCTGTCGAACCCTTTCACCCCCTGTCAATGACCAAATAGCGGCGCAGGGATTTGAACCCCGACCCTCTCGGATATGAGCCGAGCGCTCTAGCCGGTTGAGCTACGCCGCCACGAAACTGGTTGCGGGGGCCGGATTCGAACCGGCAGCCTCCGGGTTATGAGCCCGACGAGCTTCCTAATTGCTCCACCCCGCGATGTGTATTAATTGTACCTACAAGGAGTGGAAAATCAAGGGAGGAAAGTGCCGGGGGCGGGATTTGAACCCGCACGGGGTATTGTTACCCCAAGGGATTTTAAGTCCCTTGCGTCTGCCAGTTCCGCCACCCCGGCCAAGGATCGTCAACTGAGATCAGTTAGCGATTTCTGGTAGAAGCACTTGTAAAATGAAGGCTGGACCCGCAGTGGGGACAGGTCGACTTCCGCACGTCGACGATCTCTCCACATTCGGGGCAATTTTCTTTCAAATCAACGTAGCAGTTGGGGCAAAAGAGATCATCCCTGGCAATCTCTTCTCCACAGTTGGGACATCGAGAAGGGGTCTGGGATGACTCTTCCCTGGAAACCCGGGTGGCAAAACCGTCAGAGGATTTAAGTTGCCGATAAAAGAAGTAAAAGACCCCGACAACCATGAAAAAGGGAAGAACCCGGAACAGCCCCATCAGTATCATGCCAGCCATGCCGGCCATTAACAGAGTCCCACCCAAAGCAAGCATCCCTCCTGCCATCAGCGGGCCGAGCAAGATAAGCCAGAGAAGAATTACAATCAACCACATGGGAATACCTCAAAGAAATTTGGAGCGGGCAACGGGATTTGAACCCGCGACCTTCTGTATGGCAAACAGACGCTCTACCGCTGAGCTATGCCCGCCTGCTAAAGCGATTATACAGGTCGATATTGAGCCTTTCAAGTTAGGAAGGGAGTAGAAACCCTCCATAACGACTGCAGGCCTCTTCAGCTTCTTCAGTAGGCCCCTCGTACTTAACCGGAGGAAAGCCGGGATAAAGTTTTAAGCATAGGGCCAGAAGATCCGAATCTCCAAGATAAAACCCAAGGGGGAGGTTAGCCCGGAATCGGAGCACCAACGTAGAGATTTTCTTTTCCCACCCTCCGGCGGGTTCTGAAGATGAGCGGAGATCGAGCAAAGGCACATCTGAATAGCCTTGCGCCTGAGTAGGGAAATTCTTCAACAACTGATCAGGTTCGACCGGTACGAAATGCCTGTCCGTGGAATAGATCTGGTCCCTGAAGCCAAGTAACTTCTCGGTTTCACTAGTTGTCGGGCCCTGATAACCAGGATACCTATCGGAAATGGAGGCGATAGCTTTTGTGAAATCCGGCGTGGAGCCACAGCAGGAACCTAGGAGGCTTAACTTGGAGAGGGTGGGGGAGAGAATATCAAGAAACCTCTCCGGATTGAGGTCGTAAGTGGGATGATCTCCTCCGGGGAGAGGGTCTCCAGCATTGGGCTCAATCATTATTGGCTCAGAGACATGAGATCGGTATTCTTCAACCACGTTCAAGTAAGGTTCCGGACCACTACCGCAGTTAGCAGAGATGGCTCCCGCACCCAAGGCAGCAAAAGTAACTGCCATAACGGAGGGAGAAGTACCATAGTGGGTCGTTCCTCCGGCGGAAAAACTCATGGAGGGGATAAATTCTAAACCGACCTCCCGAGCTGCATAGGCCGCAGCTTTGGCCTCCTGTATGGAACCCATAGTTTCTATGACTAGGAGGTCAACACCACCCCGGTGAAGCGCTTTTGCCTGCTGCAGAAAAGCTTCATAGGCATCCTTAACCGTCAACGAACCAACAGGAACAATACCTTGTCCTGTGGGGCCAATAGATCCAGCGACTAGAACGCCCGGTTTATCAGAAGCGGCTTCTCTTGCAAGTTCAGCACCTGTACGATTCAGACTCTCGACTTCATCCCCTAATCCGTCTTTAGCCAGCTGAATGCCATTGGCCGAAAAAGTATTGGTGGTCAAAAAGTCCGCCCCGCCGCGTAGATAACTTCGGTGTATCGCTTTCACGGCATCAGGGTCCTGCAGGTTCAGCTGCTCGCCAAACTGTCCAACCCAGTTCCCTTTTCTCCGGGCCAATTCAGTGCCTATAGCGCCGTCAAAAACGGCCAATCTGGAAAGGTCGCACAAATATTCTTTCAAATTTACCATATGTGAATTGTAAACTCGGAGCAGGCGAAGCTCAAACCGCCGTTGAAGATCAGCTTATCATATATTATCATAACCTGTAATATAGGGTTATCTGTTTAGACTTTCACCGGTGGGGTGATTTGCCTGCTCCACTGAAAAAGCTCCGGAGCACAGCTCAAGAGAGAAGGAAGGAGGTCGAGGATGGCTAACAGAGGTGCGTGGGCTGAACGCCGAGCTACAGAATTTCTCGAGGGCAGAGATTACCACATAGTGGATCAAAATTACCACTGCCACAGAGGCGAAATCGATCTGATTGCTTTGGATGGGGACTACGTGGTGTTTACCGAGGTGAGATTTCGCAGTTCAGGAAGTTATAGCAAGCCGGAAGAATCCATCAACTCGACGAAAAGGAGAAGGATAATTCATTGCGCCAAGAGATGGATCATGGAAAATGAATATAGAGGACCATCCAGATTTGACGTCCTGGCCCTGGATCGAGAAGGAATCCGCCATTACGAGAACGTCTTCCAATTGAGGTAGTTTTACAGATGAAATGATCGCGAAAACCTTGAGCGGTGCAGTCAAAGGAATTGAAGCGACGATAGTGGAGGTGCAGTGTGACGTCTCTCCCCGCCTGCCCACCTTCAAGATCGTTGGATTACCTGGAAAAGAGATTCGAGAGAGTAGAGAGAGAATCCAGAGCGCCATAACAAATTCCGGATACGAATTCCCCACCAAAAGAATAGTCGCCAACCTGGCACCCGCTGATTTGAAAAAAGAAGGTGGGGGATTGGATCTCCCTATCGCCTGCACAATACTCCAGGCCACAGGGCAATTGACGGTTAACAACTTAGACGGAAAATTGCTGCTCGGCGAACTGTCTCTCGACGGTGAGATTCGATCGGTAGAGGGGGTTTTACCGGTGATACTGGAGGCCCGGGAGGAAAAAGGGATCGAGGAAATCCTGGTTCCCGAAGACAATGCTCCAGAAGCGTCGTTGGTGGATTCCATCGACGCTTATCCCGTAAATAATTTGTCAGAAACTATCAAACTGCTGGACGGGAAAATCAGCAAGAAGCCCCACGAAGGCACTAACCACTGGTCCTCCCCCGGGACCAACAACTACAAACTGGATTTCTCCGAAGTTCAGGGACAAGACCAGGCCAAAAGGGCACTCTGCATTGCCGCAGCAGGAGGTCACAACGTATTGATGAGCGGCCCTCCAGGTGCGGGAAAAAGTATGCTCGTCAATCGACTGCCGACCATCCTTCCCCCGCTTTCCTATGAAGAATCGCTATCCGTGACAAAGGTATACAGTGTAGTGGGGCAACTGAGTTCGGAATTCCCATTTATAACCAAAAGACCGGTCAGGTCTCCTCATCACACCATTTCTTACGCAGGGATGGTAGGCGGCGGGCACGGAAAGCCCCGGCCAGGAGAGGTTAGTCTGGCACATAATGGGGTCCTCTTCCTGGATGAATTGCCAGAATTTTCCCGCCGGGTATTAGAAACCTTGCGCCAACCCCTGGAAAGTGGAGAGATCACTATTTCCAGGGCCTCGCTATCGGTCACTTTTCCCGCTAATTTCATGTTGATTGCGGCAATGAACCCTTGCCCCTGTGGATATCTTGGAGATGAAATCAATAAATGTACCTGCCAACCGTACCAGATAAAGCGCTACCGCAATAAAATATCCGGTCCATTCCTCGATCGGATCGATCTGCTGCTTCACGTCCAGAGAGTAGAAAAGGAAAACATTTTGAACCCCAGCAGTTCTAAATCAAGCTTGGCCCTCCGAAGACAGGTGGCAAAAGCCAAAACGATGCAATCCGAGAGGTATCAAGAGAAAGGACTCACAAATGCGGAAATGTCGTTGGATAAAATAGAGCAGTACTGTAAAATAGATGACGATGGCAAAAAGATAGTCGGGGAAGCAATAGATCATTTCGGATTATCAGCAAGAAGTTACCACACGATATTAAAAGTAGCCAGAACGATTGCGGATCTAGATCAATCACTTAAAATTAGTTCTGAACACCTTTCGGAAGCCATCCAATATCGGAGCACGCGTGAGAAATTATTGAACTCGTGAGGAGTTTAAATACTATGGATTATCAACGATTTTCAAACAAAGCAGGGGGTTTTGCAACCGTCCTGCTTCTGGCAGTACTCATGATCTTCTTCTTCTTCCCCACGGCAATTGGAGATTCCGATCAAGACAACTCCGAACAAAAATTGGAAGTCAGGGAAATCGTTATCAAGGGAAATCAAGCTATTCCGGACTCTGAACTCCTCGAAACTCTCGGATTTACCGAGGGAGAGAGCGTGACAAAGACGAAAATTGAAGAGGGGCTGTCGAAGATCGAAGAAATGGGAACCCTTTCCCAGATTTCCACCGATTTACAAGAAGAAGAAGGCAAAGCCGACATTCTAATAGAGCTCGAGGAATATCCTGTAATATCGGACATTGAATTCACGGGCAATGATCTAGTAGGTTCAAATGCGTTAAGAAAACAACTGAACGAAGTAGGCATCGAAAAGGGAGAGGTTATTGACAAGGAGAAACTAGACGAAGGACTACAAAAAGTTCTAGAAAAATACGAAGAACAGGGTTATCCCTTAATTAGCATCGATGACGTAGACATCCAGGAAACTCTAACCGTGGAAATAATTGAAGGTCAATTGGTTCGAATTCGAACCAAGGGTTTGAAAACAGTTTCCGAAGAAGTGGCTTTGGAAATGATTGACATTCCGGAAGGGAAACCCGTTAAAATGAACGATCTCGCCCGGTCCTATCAAGAATTAAATCGATCAATTTACTTCACCGAAGTAGAGCTGGTTCCCGGCACGGGCTATTCAAAATCAGACATCATCTTAACCTGGAAATTTGAGGAACGCGTCCTGCTGGATGAATCTGTAGAGGCTAATCAAATAAAATTGGTCGGGAACGAGGTTTTTTCAAGTGAAAGAATTCAAGAACTATTTGACTCCCCTTCCACGGAACAGATAACTAATTACCATCTGTTAAAGGCACTGAAAAGAATCTACGACCTTTATCAGGAACGAGGGTACTCGGAGATACAATTTAAAGTACAGGACTCAAGCGAAGATACGCTCACCGTAGAACTGGATGAAGGTCGAATTCAAGACATAGAGATTTCGGGTAATTCGAAAACATTGACGGAAATCATCGAAAACCAACTCGTGCTGGAAAAGGGAATGATTTACAACGAACTCGATATCAGGGACAACAAAAGACGGCTATCGAACCTGGGTTATTTCACCAATGTACAGTTCAAATCCGAGAGAACCGAAGAAGGAATAGACCTAACCGTTGACGTCAAAGAAAAGGATAAGCTGGGAAGCCTTGGAGGAGCGTTGACTTGGTCCGGTAGCGGCCTGGTAGGAAATCTTGACGTTGCCAAACAAAACCTTCTGGGCTGGGGACAGGACCTGTCCTTGAATTTAACACGTGGATTTGCCCGATCGGACAAGCTGAACGGGGAGCTGGGTTGGAAGAACGTACTGTACCCACCGGAGTACGACCACACTGACGTGAGCCTTTTTCGCAAAACTGACAATCGGGGAGGTAATAAATACGAAAGACAGGGAATTGACCTGTCTCTGAGCTACCCCTTTGGAAAAAATTTAAACCTATCTCTAGGTTACAGTGGCGAGTACGTCTCGGAAGAAGGTTCCGATCGCAGAGATCTCTCCAATATTCTCTCCACGGGCTTATCCTATGACACCCGGGATGACCCTAATTTTCCGACCTTTGGCTCCAAAAGACAAATAGAACTGGAGAAGGCAGGCAATTTTGCCCCGGGAAGCGAGTTCACTAAGGCCAACGCAAGTTGGCTTCAGTTCACCTCTCTTGACGAATTTCCCTTGCCTCCGCTCCAGGAAAACAAGCAGATCCTGGGAGCCAGGGCGAAACTCGAGGTGGGGCTAAACACCCCCTCCGCCTATAGATCTACTTTAGGTGGTCCCCGGAGTCTGCGCGGGATTGACTCAAAAGCCACATCCCAATACGCCCTGTTCAATGGTGAATATCGCTTGGAGTTGGTCAGAGATCAATTCTATCTTTCCTCATTTGTTGACGCCGGATCGACTTTGAATGGATTTTCCGCAGACAACTTTGACGTTTCCACGGGAATTGAGATCAACGCCCGTCTATTTGGTCACATTAGGGTTGGACTTGCCTGGCCCATCTCGGAAAAACTAAAACCAGTTCCCGAGATCTACTTTATGATGGGCCCCATGTTTTAAGGCGAATATGAAATTAAACATCGAAGAGATCAAAGATCGGATCGCGTTACGTTATCCTTATTTGCTGTTAGATCGTGTTATCGAAGTGAAGGAGGAGGAAATTTCGGCGGTAAAAAACGTGACGATCAACGAGCCGTACTTCCAGGGGCATTTTCCTGAACCACGTCAATCAATTATGCCCGGCACCATGATCATAGAAAGCATGGCTCAAGCCGCAGGAATTCTGGCCTTCCATGCTGCCGGAAAGAAGGATATCGGATTCCTGACCGGAGTAGAAAACGCCAAATTTAGAAAGAAGGTCACCCCAGGCCATCAACTGATTCTGGAAGGCCAATTGGTAAGGCGCAGGGCAAAGCTATGCAAAACTTCGATGCACGCCCTAGTAGAAGGAGAACTGGCGGCCGAAGCTCGGCTAACTCTTGCTCTGCCGGAGGGTGAATAAATCCGGTTAACCCTCCAGCATATCGGAGAGGCTTTCTCCTTCTCGTTTACGAGTTATTTCTACCAGACCAAGCCCGGTCATATCGATGAAATCAGCTGGCACCCGGTCATCTCGGAGGTTGTTTTTCAGCTTTTGGATGACCTGTTGTTGATGATTTCTTTTGTGCATATCCACGAAGTCCACAATTATTATGCCGCTGATTTTTCTCAGCCGTAATTGTCGGGGGATCTCCTCTGCTGCCGCCAGGTTGGTATTTAAGATTGCTTTGGCTTGGTTCTTGTGATCTACATTGCTACCCGTATTCACGTCAATGGCCGTTAAAGCCTCCGTCTCGTCGATAACCAGATAGCCTCCGGACCCCAGAGGGACCTCCCGCTCGAGGCTCCGCTGTATTTGCTCCGTAATTCCGTACTTCTCAAATAAGGGCCCAGAATCTTGGTAAAGCTCCACGATATCATCAAACTGGTCCAGACGGAGGTAATGTAAATAATCGAGAACGTCCTCGTAAGCTCTTTCGGACTCAACAACTACTCTGTCCACGTCACCGAGGAGACGGTCTCGAATTACCCGACGGGTAAGATTAACACTTTCGTGCAACGTAGCGGGCGGGGAAGTATTGTGCGCTTCCTCTTCGATCCCTTTCCAGGTCCCGAGCAAAAAATTGAAGTCTCTCTCCAGATCCTCCCGATCGGCGTCCAGAGATGCCGTCCGAGCAATCAAGCCTTCGTTTTCCTCTTTTAGATCCCTTGCAATCCCTTTTAGCCAGTCGATCTTCCGCTGATTGTCGATTCTCCTGGAGATCCCCAGCCGCTGATCTTTGGGCAGGAAAACCCAAAACCTTCCGGGAAGGCTTATTTTGGTAGTGGCCTGGGGATTTTTTGATCCAATCCCTTCGCGCCGAACTTGAACGATCAACGATTCGCCTTCCCGAATCACCTCATGTATTCGCGGAGGGTATCCGCCAGGGTCGAATCCCCTGCTACGGAGGATGGCATCGTTGATTTCATTTTGGGACAAAAAGAGACTTTCGGACTCGTCGACATCCACGAAAGCAGACCCTAAACCAGATAAGACGTCTTCAACCCTTCCTTTATAGATATTACCCACCAGGTCGCGACGCTGTGGATTTTCATAAAAGATTTCCGTTAAGGTCCCGTCTTCAGTGAGAGCTATTTTGGTCCGCTTTTCCCCGTTTTCCGTCACTGAGATTAAAATGCTCTTCTTGCTAATTTTATCACCTTCTTTTCATCGTCCACGGCCCCCAACAAATCCTTAATTGATCTACAGTTACCCGGGTGCACCCACTGGGGAGCCAATTCTGCCAAGGGCTCTAATACGAATCTCCGCTCTTGAAGCTGTGGATGAGGTAAGGTAACCAGTTCATTTTGAACCACATATCCATCAACCAGCAATACATCAAGATCTATGACGCGAGGACCCCATCGGAGAGTCCGGTAACGACCGACACGGCGTTCAATGACCTTGCACTGATTAAGGAGGGAAGTTGGTTCCAGAAGAGAGCCTAGCTTGACAACCACGTTCAAAAACCACGGCTGGAACCGCGGCCCAACCGGTTCCGTTTCATACAAGGAAGAACTTTCAAAAACTTGGAGATTCTCGCTTTGACGGAGAAGTTCTACGGCTGTGGCTATATTTTTTTCTCTGGCCCCGAGATTTGAACCCAAGCCTACAAAAGCAGTTTCCAACCCGATTTCCCCCACTCATCGCAACAGACAACAAACTTTTACAACCACAAAAAGTCACAAAAAGTCAAGGTCGAAAAATATCTTAATTAGCTGATCGTATCTATAAAAAGATACAAAAAGAAACCATGTATATCAACTTGCGAAAAGGGCAGAACAACTTACACGCCGGGGCTGGAGAACGGTTCCGGAATTAGCGGCACAGGGCTGGTAAATCGGGGGGAAGCAAGACTGCTCCAGTCAAGTTTTGCAAATTACTGGTGAAAATTGGCATGCCTTTCCTTACCATTGTCTTCAGCATCAATCTTGTAAACTTGACGCCCAATCTAGTACCACCATTTACGAAGGGGGTATACCGATGGAAAAGATCGGTTTGGTAACAGGCGGCGGAGATTCACCAGGTATTAACGCTACTATTCGCGCGATCGTCAGAAAGGCAGACAGCCAAAATAGAAAAGTTGTGGGTTTCGAGAACGGCTGGGCAGGTTTACTTAATAACCAAGGTATGCAACTACATCGAGATGATGTCTCGGGGATATTGCCCGTGGGAGGCACGATGTTGGGAAGCTCCAGGACCAACCCTTTCCGCATTGAAGATGGCCCCTCAATGATAGTGGAAAACTATAAGGACCGTGACCTCAGCTCTCTGATCGCTATCGGAGGAGACGATACCCTGAGTGTGGCCCATCAGCTAAGGGAATTGGACCTCAACGCAGTGGGCATCCCCCAGACTATCGACAATGATCTGGGACTAACCGAGTATTCCATCGGCTTTGATTCCGCTCTAAATCGGGTCATGGAGGCTCTAGATCAATTGCATACCACTGCATATTCCCACCACAGAATTATGGTCCTGGAAGTTATGGGCCGGGATTCAGGATGGATAGGATTGTTGGGAGGCCTGTCCGGTGGCGCGGACGTAATATTGGTCCCTGAAAAACCATTCCGAATAAAGGACGTAGAGACCAGAATTAAAGAGCGTGAAAAAGCTGGTAGGAACTTTTCAATTGTCACAATTTCCGAGGGCGCAAAACCTGCAGAGCTGGATCAACAAGTCACTCGGGAGTCCGAAACCGATCAGTTCGGTCACGTAAAATTAGGTGGGATTGGGAACTATCTTGCCGATCAATTGAGAACGATCCTGGACATGCCAGTTCGAGTCACTACCCTCGCCTATCTGCAACGCGGGGGACGTCCAACTGCCTTCGATAGGCTGCTGGCCACCCGTTGCGGTATTCGGGCAGTCGAATTTTGCATAGAGGGAAACTTCGACAAAATGACCGCCATGCAGTCAAATGAAATAGTTCCAGTGGAGCTGGAAGAAGTGTTGGAAAACTCACCTAAATCGATCAGCCAGCGGTTACTGGGGATGAAAGATCTCTTCTATTGAGAACGATGGTGAAAAGGTAACATTCCCGCCCCCAACAGACCGTTGTGGGGACCGAGCGAGGTTAGAGTCAGATTAACCTCTACTCTACGATGTGTATCGAGTGCGCTTCTGACCCGCTCTTCTAACAGAGCCCAGGAACTGGTTACTCCGCCACCCAGAACCACATCTTCTGGATGAAGTAATTCAGTTAGGTTGGCGATGGCCAGGCCCAGATAGCAGGCGGCATTGTCAATTATCATTTTTGCCACATTGTTGCCAGTACGGGCTTCCTCGAAAACCTCTTCTGCTCCACCGTCCAAATTCATCAACTCTCGACCTCTTTTGGCTATGGCAGTGCCAGAAGCCAACGCTTCCAGACATCCCCGCTTCCCACAATTGCATAACGGTCCTGAAGGCACGAGGGTCATATGACCGATCTCACCCGCGCTTCCCCCTCCATGAACCAGTGAGCCGTTGGCAATAATACCGCCACCGATGCCCGTACTAATGGTAATGTAAATCAGATCGTCGGAACCCACCCCGTGCATCCTTTCTGCCAGAGCTGCTGCATTGGCATCATTGTCCATGTATGTGGGAACTCCAAAAGCTTCGTGTACCATACTTCTCAGAGGAACTGTTCCCCAACCGGATATGTTCACCGGATCCACCACCAGTCCACGCTTTAGATCGAGAGGGCCGGCGGATCCAATTCCTACCCCTACCAGCTGGTCGCTGTCCAAACCGCTCTCTTGAAGCAATTCTCCAATCTGACTCACGATTGATTCCGGCTCGGCAGTGGCCTTCACTAGTTTGTTCTGGATTGAACCATCACGATGACAGATACCGACCCTAACCTTGGTTCCCCCGACGTCCACTCCTACTGATAGGTCACTCATAGTTAACGACGTAGAAAAGTAGGGACATCTAGGTCCCCGTTGGAAGATTGCTTATCGGTTTGCTCCACTTGCTCCACGTTTTCAAGCAATCGGTCTTCAGTAAGTTGATCCTGATTTTCCTCCAGGGAACGACGAAATCCAGTTGCAATTACTGTTAAACGAACAAGATCAATATCATCCTGGATGGTAGTACCGAAAATGATATTGGCCTTATCAGAAACCGAATTCTGGATAACAGAGGCAGCTTCAGTCACTTCTTCCAGCGAGAGATTTGCATTGCCGGTGATATTCATAATTACGTTTTTAGCACCGGTGATTGAGCCCTCCAAAAGCGGCGAAGAGATCGCGTTTCTTGCAGCCTCCTTAGTTTTACCGTCGTTCTCTCCTTCGCCAATTCCCATCATGGCCGATCCGGCGTCTTTCATTGCGCTCTGGATATCGGCAAAATCCAGATTTATCATACCGGGAACGGTGATTAAGTCTGAAATCCCTTGAACTCCTTGCTTTAAGATCTCATCTGCCAGTTCAAAAGCTCGGGTGATGGGCAGATTTCCGGGGGCAACTTCAAGTAATTTGTCATTGGCGATGGTGATGATGGTATCGACGTTGTCGGCGAGATTTTCTATGCCCATTTCCGCCTTCTCGGACCGGGCCTGGCCTTCAAAGGAGAAGGGTTTGGTGACTATGCCCGTGGTTAGAATTCCTTTGTCCTTGGCCATACCTGCAATAAGAGGTGTCGCACCCGTGCCAGTACCTCCACCCATTCCACAGGTTACAAAAACCATATCAATTCCATTCAGCAGATCTTCAAGGGCCTCCTCGCTTTCTTCGGCAGCCCGTCTACCTATTTCCGGATCTCCACCTGCTCCCAACCCACTAGTTAACTCTTTCCCTATCTGTACTGATCTATCGGCCTTTACTATATCAAGCACCTGGGCGTCGGTATTGACTGCGACAAGTTCGACACCTTTAATTCCTGCTTCCTTCATTCGGTTCACGGCATTGCCACCGCCACCGCCGACGCCAATGACCATGATCCGGGCACCTTCATACGCTCGTCCGTTGTTCATTCTTTCACCCCCGGAAGAATTTAGATAACCACTGGAACAGCTTGGTGACCATGGAGTGCCTCCCCCGTTCATTCTTCCGGCCGTTCCTCAAGTAATCGTGAGAAGAAACCGCATATTTCAACAGACCGACGGAAGTTGCGTATATAGGTGATTCAATTACGTCACGGAGACCGTGAACCCCCTGAGGATTTTTACCCCTCCTAACCGGCAAACCATAGCGGCGATTCGCAAATTCAACCAAACCTTTTAACAATGCCGTACCGCCCGTCAGAACAACTCCGGAGGGCACCAGATCGCGGTAGCCCGCATCTTCCACC
>JBKGZS010000039.1:0-13560 GCA_046543285.1 Candidatus Acetothermia bacterium
AAGTCGGGCCTCAACTTTTTCTAAAGCGTTTGACCGCCTTGAACCCTTCAAAAGCAAACAGAAAAACCCCGGTGGAGATGAGGACGAAATACCAATCAACCAGTCTCATGGAACCAAAAGCAAAGAAGTCGCTAATGTAGGGCCCATAAAGGGCAACGGCAACCAGCCCGACGGAAATTGCTATGGATGTCAGAACGTACTTATTGGAGAAGAAGTTCTTGCTAAATAAGGTTTGCAGTTGGTATCTACGTTCGAGGATATTTACATACTGGGCAAAGACTACGGTGGCGTAACTCAAGGATGTGGCGATTAGATAAGGTACAGCGTCTACGCTACCCATGGTCAAAGTAATACCTTCTCGAAACATGAAGACGAAAAAATTTGCAAAGGCTAACCCGCCAATCAGTATCCCCAGGGACGTGACTTCGGAGGCGGAGAAGATGTTCAACATGTGTTCGGCCAGGTCCCGGGGAGGACGAGTCATGGTGTTCTCGCTTGGAGGGTCGTAGGTCAATAGAGTCAACGGCCCTATTTCACCCAGAAGATCTATAGCCAAGATCTGGGCGGCCAGAATCGGGATCGGATAATTAGCGATTGCTGCTCCCAGCAATCCGAACAGAACTAAGGTGAGCTCTCCGACGTTGGTGGTCAGCGAGGCGAGCACCGTCTTTTTTAGGTTGTCGTATATCGTCCGCCCCCCCCGCACCGCATGAACCAAGGTGGAAAAGTTGTCGTCCAGCAGGATTAGCTCCGAGGCCTCTTTTGCCACATCGGTGCCTTTCTCTCCCATAGCTACCCCGATATGGGCTCGTTTGAGGGCCGGGGCATCGTTTACCCCGTCTCCCGTTACGGCAACCACTTCGCCCTGATCTTCCAGGGTTTTTACTATGTTAAGCTTGTCCTCTGGGTCAACGCGAGAGAAAATTATCGATTCGTTCTCGCGAAGAAGTTCTTCTAACTCATCTTGCTCAATATCCTCCAACTCCGTGCCCGTGATGACGTTCGCCTCTTCTTCGGACTCCACCAGGCCTACCTGCCTGCCTATGGCGAGGGCGGTATCAGGATGGTCTCCGGTAAGAATGTTTACTCGAATGTGGGCTTTTTGAGCTTCCGATATAGCTTCCTTCACCCCTTCCTTCGGTGGGTCGATCATGGCCATAAGTCCAAGAAGAGTCAAATCTTTTTCCACGGCTTCCCGCTCGAACTCTTCCTTGGTAGAATCGAGCGATCTGCGGGCGATAGCGAGGACGCGCATTCCTTTTTTAGAGTATTTCTCGGTGACTTCCATGATTTCTTCTTTTTCTTCTTCGGTTAGTTCCACCTTTTGGCCGTCCCTGTAGATGTGGCTGCTAACATCCAGGATGCTTTCCGTAGAACCTTTTGTGGTAAGTTTCAGCCCCTCTTCGAACTCTCTTACCGAACTCATCCTGTTGTACTCGGAATCGAAGGAAAACTCCTGGACCTCCGGGTTCTCCTGGTCCTCGGTTTCCGATCTCGTCCCCAGTTTCGTCGAAAGGGCGACCAGAGCAGCTTCGGTGGGGTCACCAATTGAATACCAATTTGGGTGTTCTTCATCCGGCTCGTGTATCTCCGCGTTTGAAGACATCGTCGCCGTATCCATAATAGTTTCCAGCTCGTCAAGCCTCTCCTCCGCTACTGGTTCCCCTTCCTCGTTTAGTATATCGCCCTCAGGCTCATAACCGGAACCGGTGACTTCGAATTCCTGATCATCGAACCAGACGGACTGAACGGTCATTTCATTCTTGGTCAAAGTTCCGGTCTTGTCGGTGCATATGACAGTCGTCGAACCCAGTGTTTCCACGGAGGGAAGGCTTTTAACCACCGCATTCTTTTTCGCAAGAAAGTTACTTCCCGTCGAAAGAGCCACGGTTACCTGGGCGGGCAGTGCCTGAGGAACCATTGCCATCGCCACTCCCAGGGCATAAACCAGGCTCATATAGATCGTGAAGTCCTGGACCATCCCCAAACCAAACAGGGCCACACTGATTATAACGACCACGATGGTGAGCTGGTTCGCGAGCCGGCGAAGCTCCCTCTGTAAAGGGGTCCTGGTTTCGCCCTCTTCCTCGGTCATGCCGGCAATCTTCCCCGTCTCCGTATCCATTCCGGTGGCGACAACTATTCCCGTCCCCGTCCCCGCGGCAACGGTAGTGCCGGCGTAAGCCATGTTGTTCCTGTCCGCCATAGATACGTCTTCCTCGAGCCGATCCGTCGATTTTTCCTGGGGCACGGATTCACCGGTAAGAGCAGTATCGTTAGTCTTGAGGTTTGAAGCTTCGAACAACCGAAGATCCGCTGGAATCTTGTCCCCTTCTTCTATTTTTACGATGTCTCCCGGTACCAGTTTATCCTGTGATATTTCCAGCAGCTCCCCGTCTCTAATTACCTTTGAGGGAGAGCTGATAAGATTCTTTAGTTTATCGACTATTTCGCTGGCCCTGTATTCGTGAATAAATCCTATTACGGCATTTACAAGCACAATTATGAATATGATGGTCCCGTCGCGAATGTTTCCTATGAAATAGGAGGTGAGGCCGCCGACGATAAGTACTATCGTGAGCAGTTCCTTAAACTGGGACAAAAACAGGAGCCACAGCGGGACTTCAAGTTTGGCCTTTAACTCGTTTTTCCCGTGTTCTTCGAGCCTGCGCTTGGCCTTGGACTCCGATAGGCCCTCTTCGTCGGTTTCAAAACTATCAAACAGATCCTCTTTAGTCTGTTGATAATAATTTTCCTCGGCCATTCCGCACTCTCCTTGTGACACTGGTTCTCTCCAGGCAGAAATTGACGGCGTGGATTATTTTGGAAGAAAAGGCCCTTCACTTCAACCTCTTTAACAGGTAAGCCAAAATTTGATACACAAAATTGCTGAACACCTCGCTCATAGCTCGCCTACAAAGTCAGAGGTACCAGCTCAGGCATCACCTAAGACCAGCATTCCTGGAAAGTATCCGTAGAAGAAAAGGCAAGTGAATTTCTAGCCTGTTACCCGGTATAATTAATGTGTCGATGAAACTAAATTTTTGAAGGAGGCATCAATGAATAAAAAAACAGAAAGAATTATAATGCTGATCCTGCTTGCTGTTCTGGTGATTCCCCTGTCTGCCCCTTCTGTATCGGCCTGTACCGGAATTGTGCTCGAGGGTCAGGACGGAACGACCGTATACGGCCGAACGATGGAGTGGAGTCAGTTTGATCTTCATTCCCAGCTAGTCGTCTACCCGAGAGAGACCGAATTTCAAGGCACGACACCGGAGGGGAAGAACGGTATCTCCTGGACCGCGGAATACGGGTTTCTGGCGATAGAACTGATGGGTCGGGCCTCCGATGACGGCATGAACGAAGTCGGTCTGGCCGGCGGTGCGTTTTACCACACTGGCTTTGCGGAATACTCGGAATACGACCCCTCTCTCGCGGACCAGAGCCTGGCGCCAACAGACGTCCTGCCCTACATTCTGTCCAACTTTTCCAGTATATCTGAAGTAAAGGAGGGTATGAAAGAAGTGGAAGTGATCTCGGTGGTCGACCCCACCCTGAACAAGGCAGTCCCATTTCACTTGATGATAGCTGAACCGGACGGAGATTCTCTCGTTATTGAATTCACCAACGGAGAAATAAAGTTCTTCGATAATCCTGTCGGAGTGATCACCAACAATCCGACCTTCGATTGGCACCTCCAGAACCTGCGCAATTACGGAAAGCTTTCGGTAGAGCCATATGAGGAAAAGACCTGGGGAGAGCAAGAGATAACTCCACTGGCATCCGGTTCAGGCCTGCTCGGTCTACCCGGCGACTTTACCTCTCCGTCCCGGTTCGTCAGGGCGGCACTGCTCAAGGAGGTAGCCATGAAAACTACAGGTGGGATGGAAACCGTGAACGAATTCTTTCGGATTATGGACAGCTTCAACGTTCCAAACAGCCAGGGAGAAGGCACCAAAGGAGAAGAAGATTCTGAGCGGATGCCTTCAGACACCCAGTGGACCGTAGGACACGATATGGATAATTTAGTCACCTACTACCACACCATGTACAACAGACGCGTAAGGAAAGTCGAGTTAAGCGAGATAGATTTCGGGAAATCGGGAGTGCGAAAAGTCGCACTGGACGAAGAAAAGGAACAGAACGTAAAGGACGTTACGGGCAAGTTGGATTGATTGTCTTACCAGCAAGCAGAACGGGAACTGCCACCCTATATCCTCCGGCACTATTTTCCCGAGGGGTTGCTGAGATTACATTCAGCGTAAGTTCAAACGAACAGTTTGAAAAGAACCCAGATCAGGGGCACGGGCTAATTGGGGGGGTCGAAAAAGCCTTTCTAGGCGCTGGTGAGCTGGTTCAACACAGGATAAAGGGTGGAGTTACAAAAATATGGGTGGTTTAAGATGAAAGAGGAATATGACCTGACAATCCTCCAGATGAACGATAGCCACGCTTATCTAGACCTGCACAATGAATACTTCTGGAAGGATGGAAAACAAGAGTACAGGCAAGTTGGCGGTTATGCAAGGATCGCAAATTATTTTGATAAAGTGAAACGAGAAAATCCTGTATTGATCTTAGATAATGGCGATACTATTCATGGAACATATCCTGTGGTAAAGGATAAGGGAAAAAACATGATACCGATCCTAAACAAGATGGGATTCGATGCTTGGACTGCCCATTGGGACTTTGCTTACGGACCGGATCAACTGATGCAGATTGCCGTTAGCTTGGACTATCCTCTTTTAGCAATAAACTGCTACTCCGAAGATACGGACGAATTGGTTTTCGATCCTTATAAAATCGTTAACAGGAATGGGTTGAAAATCGGTCTGATAGGTCTAGCAAATACGATTGTGGATAAGACCATGCCAGATCACTTCAGCGAAGGGGTTTATCTTACACTGGGTGATGATGAGCTCCCAGGATATATAGACAAATTGAGGAACGAGAAAGAAGTTGACATAATCGTAGTTTTAGCCCATGAGGGGTACACTCAAGAAGTAAAACTGGCTAAGGAGATAGATGGGATCGATGTATTAGTGAGTGGACATACTCACAACCGGCTCTACGAACCTGTAGAGGTTGATAATACCCTAATAATTCAGTCCGGTTGCCATGGTTCGTTTATAGGACGATTGGACATGAAAATAGAGAAGGGAAAGATAAAGAACCATCATCACGAACTTGTTGAGGTCGCTGAAGATATGGACCCAGATGATGAAGTTCAACATTTGGTGGATGAGATAAAAGATCCACATAGAAATATGTTAGAAGAGGTGGTTGGAGAAACAGAAATCGGGTTGGCAAGGGATAAAGTGATGGAAACAACCATGGACAACTTATTGCTAAAGGCTTTGATAGAAGCAAGTCGAGCAGAGATGGCTTTTTCGAATGGATGGCGATACGGCTCACCAGTACCTCCGGGAAAGATAACTGGGGAGGATCTCTGGAACATTATTCCAACTAACCCTCCAGTTTCGGTATGCAATATAACTGGACATGAATTATGGGATATGCTAGAAGAGAATCTGAATAATACATTTGCCAAAGATCCTTACGATCAAGAGGGAGGTTACGTGAAAAGATGCTACGGTATCAATGTATATTTTAAAGTTGAAAATCCGGAAGGTTTGAGAATTCAAGAATTCTTCGTTGGTGACGAAAGGTTAGATAGAGAAAAAACTTACCGGGCTGCCTTTGTGACTACCCAAGGGATACCTGCCAGATATGGTAGAGACAGAAAAGACCTGGACATAGATGCTATCTCTGCCCTCAAAAGATATGTGCAGAATAACGATCCAGTCAAACCAGAAATTGAAGGGACAATAGTTGCAGTTTAGAGAATCTGAATCGCCAGGCAGTGTAGCTCATCGATTCAAATTTTCCGGTCCGGAGAGGATCCTTAGGTCCGTATTGTTGTATATCCACCGATTCTCTACTGTGCAGGGCAATCTATACGTACATATTTTGACGAGTTTCGAGGTCAAATTTATAATTAAATCAAATTCCAGGGAGGTCTGGGAAAGTGAAGACTATTAGTGGTTAACTATCTTTCACTTCTCTTGATCCGGTCGTGCGTTATAATTAGTTTGATTGCGGAAGATTAGAATCTCGACTTGCCGAGTGCGACTCTGTCCAACTAATATTTCAGGAAGTGAGCATATGCCACATCGCGCTAAAGATTGGTTTGCCCAGGCAAAAAAAGATCTCGAGCAGGCAAAATCCTCCAGGGAATCCGAACACCACGAATGGGCTTGCTTCATTGCTCAACAAAGTTCAGAAAAAGCCATAAAAGCGTTACACCTCTACAAAGGGCAGCAGGCGTGGGGCCATACCGTCGCAAAGTTAATTCAAGAGTTACCGGCTAACGCCCAACCTGAACAAGAAATAATCGAAAAAGCGAAAGTCCTGGATAGTTTTTACGTCCCAACTCGCTACCCTAACGGACATCCGGAAGGCGCCCCATTCGAACATTTCGGCCCTCTTCAGAGCGAGGAGGCGATAAATTATGCCTGTGAGATCATTGAATTCGTCAGTGATGAAATGGCCCAGCAAGAAAGAAGTTGAAAAATCTCTGAACGAATGGTCGAAACGACTAAACAAAGAAAGAGATGACTTAACCAGGATCGGTTATTTTGGCTCATACGCAAAGGAAAACTGGGGAGTGGGTAGTGATCTGGACCTAATTATTATCCTGGAAAAATCGGAGAAACCGTTCGAACGCAGAGGAATAGATTTTGACACATCTCCTATACCTGTACCAACCGAATTGCTGGTCTACACCCGGAAAGAATGGAGAAATATGCAAGTAGAAAAGAATGAATTCTATTGTAGTGTATTTGAAGAAATAATCTGGATAAACCCTAAATAAAAAGAGTTATTCTCAGTAATTCTTTCACCTTTACTAAGCTATACTACCAAACCGTAAAAGGCGATATCTCGTCCAGCTTTCAGTTAACCCTGGATAGTATCTTCCCATTTGGCCTTAAAGTCGGAAAAGGCACCTTCTGCCATCTCTTTGTCCGGTACTTCATAGATTTTCTTTAGATCGTCCGTCAGCTCATCTTCTTCGGTACCTCTTACCTTGGCCGAGGTCGGCCTCGAACCTTGAAGGACAAAACCAATTGATTCAAGATTCGTGGCCTGACCTCCGGTTACGGCGAATCAGGTGACGTCGACTTCCACATTTACTTCATGTGAAAGGCTATCGTCAACTGGACACGATAGGCGAACCATCTCCAGCACTTTCTGTTTTTCCTCTTCGGATAAGTCTCCTTCCAGCTCGAGCTTCGCTCGGATATGCTGAAAGCCGGGCCTCACACCTTCGGCTCCCTGCATGCCCCTCAAGTCAATATCTCCCTCGACATCCACATCAACTGTATCCAAGTCAATTCTCAGCTTCCTCGCCGTCATTCTAGCCATAATACACAGGCAGGAACCCAATCCAGCAAGCAGGTATTCAACAGGGTTTGGGCCCTCGTCAGAGCCGCCCATGTGTTCAGGCTCATCGGCTATTAATTGAAAATCTCTAATGGAATTCGAGACCGTAAATCCTTCTTGATTGGTAGAGTGGATTTTAAATGTTGATTTTTCTTCTTCAGCCATAAGAACCTCCTAAGATCCAAGTATGAATAGAATTGAGTACTCAAGTAACAATACAAGCAAAGAAAAACGAAAATCAAACGCCAGCGCCGTTCATAGTCAGGTATCGCTGGACTTCCTTCATTCTACTGCTATGTCCTCTGGGGTCTCCAGATCGACTTCTCCTTTTATCTCCTCCGGAGTGGGTTCTCGTTCGGTTTGCTTGATCGTTCGCTCTTTCCAGGAACCGGTGAGAAACCATCCAAAGGCCAGAATACCTACGATGAAGTTACTTGTAAACAGACCGAGCCACACCCCATCCGTCCCCAGGTTTACTCCCAATATACCAAATGCCAGAAGATAGGACACTCCCACTCGCAGGGGAAGGAGCCGGATCAGAGACAAGGTCATTGGTGGCCTGGTATGACCGGCACCTCTGAACACGGAGCTTGTCAACCGAAAGATTCCGAAAAACGGTATGGACCACAGGAATATGCTTAGAAATCTACTTCCAGTTTCGATGACCTCGGGATCATCGATGAACAGCCCAAACAAGGGGCGTCGGACCAGAAATATGAGAATGGCCAGCGCGGATAGCACGGAGAAGGCAAGTCCAAAGGCCCGTTTGGCGACATCTGTCGCACGATCCTCGTTCTTGGCCCCGATATTCTGACCGATCATGGTGGTCAGAGGGGAGGCCAGCCCCCAGACCGCCACGTTGAGCAGGCGGATGATCCGCTGGCCGATCCCATAGGATGATACCGCAACCACTCCCAGCCGGGAAATAAGGGCCATCAAGAAGATCCCGCCCAGGGCAGTTCCTGCCTGACCGATAGCAGAAGGGGCGCCGATTTTTATTATCTGTTTGATCCATCTCATCCTGAGGATCAAATAGCGTAAATGAAGTTGAATTTCTAGCTTGCCGGAGAACAGAAGGTAAATGGCAACAAAAGATGCCAACCCGCGGCTCAACACGGTGGCCAGCGCGGCTCCGGCGACTCCCATACCGGGGAAGAAACCAACTCCGAAAATAAACAGCGGATCCAGAATCATGTTCAACACTACGGAGGCTCCGGTTACCAGCATGGGAGTTACCATATCTCCGATTCCTCGCACCAAGGCGCGGAAGGCGAAGAAGGAGAACATCAGCGGCAGGCCCGCAAAAATTATCCTGATGTAGATCAAAGCTTTGGGGAACACGTCTTCGGGCACGCCCATCAAGGTTCGCAGCAGCCCGGGTGCTATAGCAAAACCCAGCCCAGCCAGGAAAATAGAACCCACGAACATAAAAGACATAACCTGACTGGCAGCTCTGTTAGCATTTTCGGAGCTGCCCGCACCGGTGTGCTGGGAGACCAGCGAAACCCCCGCTATTGAAAACCCAAACCCAAAGGAAATGATCAGAAATACTACGGGGAAACCCACAGTAGGAGCAGATACTGCCACCTTGCCGATTTTTCCCAGCCAGTAGGTATCGACCAGGTTGTAAAGCATCTGGAAAACGTTGGATACGATGACCGGCCAACCCAGGACGAGGAGGGTCTTGATTATCGGCCCGTCCAGTATGTCGCCCTTCAGGCGCTCTACTCTAGAAAGTCTTTCTTTCATAAATGATCGGTGTTTCGAATGGAATCTAGACTGCTGATATCAGGGGACCTGTCATAAATCGCTACCTGTCTTAAATTGTTCCACCAATATCAGGTCAAAGCTGATCGACCAAACTCTCAGGCAACAGGGGCTTTCAAGGGCCAACCGATAAGTACGGGTAAGCGGGGCTCTCGGTCCGGCCTCCGTATAAAGGAAACCTCTATCCGAAAAAATCCTGTAGCGAACTCCAGAAACGAACCTCCTTCATCGCGGTCTCGAAAAGCAACTCCAGATGCCCCACATGATCCTCAAGCATCAGCTGGTTGCTGACACCCAATTCCGTCAGCTTTTGGCTAAGCTGAATAGATTGTTCCGGGGACACTTCGCTATCCTCCCGGCCGTGAACCGAAAAGACCGGGGGTAGGCCTTCCTTCAGGTGGTTGTACGGCTGTGCCTCTTCCCAGTGAACCTTCGTCCCCATAAATCTTCGTATTCTCGGATCCGCTTCCTCGAACGGGTGGAACTGATATACGCCAGCCAGGAGGATGAAGCCCCGAATTTGCTCCAACCTCAGATTAGCTTGCTCTCGCCAGCTATCCGAAAAACCGAGCAGAGCAGCCAGATGAGCACCGGCAGAGTGGCCCGCCAGATATAGAGAGCCCGTAAAGCCGTCGTAGTTCTCTAAAATCCAGGTGGCAGAATTGGCGACATCCACCATTTGATCCGGATAGGTGGCCTCCGGTGCTAGACGATAGTTGGGAAGTGCCACGATGAAGTTTTTCCTGGCCCAGGACCTGCCGACAAATTTGTGTATATCTTTGCTCCCCACTTCCCAGCCTCCACCGTGGAGGAACAGAATCGTTTCTGTTTCCTCGTTAATCTCAGCTGGCTCGTAAACGTCCATTCGGTGCCGCTTCTGGGGCCCGTATTGCAGATCTCTTCTTTCCGAAGTTTCAGAATTGGGCCAGAACAGGTGACGACCGGCGGAGAGTAAGGAACGCGGACCCGGCTTTTCCGAAATGAACATATGGGGTACTCCCCAGTTCACATTACCTCCAGTTGGCGTTTGAGCTAATTATTCGACTGATTGTAAGAATTGAGGGGCGAGAATGCCACGTAGAAACTTGTCTCGAGACTTACCCAAAGGCTCCCACAGATCCCCGAGGGGGGCAAATGAACGACGATCAATTCTTGACGTCAACCCCGCCAAACAGAACTAGATAGTCAATTACCAGCCGGGGAGATTCCCCTCCTTCCGCTTGTGGGGGCGTGCTGGTTTTGTCATCGAACCCACCGAAGAGAGGAACCCCTTTTGCCACTACCTCCCATCCTTCGGGAACCACGATGTCCGCTCCCCCAAACATGGCAAAGACGTCAAATCTGGCTTCTTCGCCGAATATTCCTGCGCCTGACAGATCCACATCACTTCCCCCAAACAAAGCCACGATGCTGCCACCTTTAAAGGAAGGTGAGACGACCTTGCTGCTCTGCCCTGAGAACAGGGCTATCGAATTAAGCGAATCCCTATCTACGACTGTAGGCTCCTTGCCTCCCCGGAACAGAAACCAGACACCGGCCAGTATCAAGGCTATCGGCCAGAAGGAAACACGGTTAAATATCTGAAGCTGATCCAGGTTATGCAGCAGAAGCAGCAAACCGGCGGTCGCCACGATAAAACCGCCCACTTTACCGGCGGGGTTGGTAACGATGTTGAACCCCCCGGCCAGAATCAGCAGCACCGGCCAGTAAATCGCAACCAGGTTCCAGAAGTTCTCCACCACGCCCAGGTTGGCCAAAATGATCAAAGCACCAATTAAAATTAATACTGCGCCTATCCATCTCTTCTGATTCATAGTTATTTTCCTCCTTGTTTAAAACTTCCAGCTTCTCTCTCATACAATTATGATCCAGATACACAGATAATTTCCATCGGAGTTTTGTAGGAGTTTATTCCATCGCTGGTCCCCGGGCGCCACCCCATCGAAAATGGTTGCTTCTTTTCCATTGATGAAACGGGGGGTCAAGTTACTGCCAGGGACGGAACTGAACGGACAACCCCCCCTTACATTCCATTCTATAGCTGCCACCTTACCAGGGAGCGCGGAGGGCCAGATACTAAGCGCTTAAAACTTGTACCCAAACCCAATCACCGGACCGCGCCGGGATTGATAGGTAATCTGAAGAGAGAAGCCCTGACGTTCCAGGTGAAAGCCTCCGTGAAGGGTCGGATTTACTTCAAACACCGGCTGGGCGTCTCGGGCTACCTCTGTTATTGCCTTTACAGTCGAAGTAGTGGAAACGGTTTCCAGTTGTTCCAGCTGGGCCTGTGGTTGAATCGCAAGCCCGGCCCCGGCTCGCAGGTATAAACTTTCGTAAATTTCCACCGGGTAGCCCAAGTAGATCTCCCATTCCGGACCGTAATCCAGCTTTTCTCCACTAAAATCTTCTTCTTCCCAGTTTATCCTTTCCGGTAACTCTGGGTCTCCACTGCCGTAGACAGAAGTGCCGACAATCAAGTCGTTTAAGGCCAATTCCAGCCCGGGGGAAAGCGGCTCATCAACAAACCCGCCCAGGTTGAGCCCAAGCCCGAAGGAAACGTCGAGGTCCAGATTGGGTTTCGAGACAACTTCCACCGGCAGGTCGGCGTTTATCTCTCTGGATTCTCGGGGGAACAACCGCAGTTCTCTCTGCCAGTCCGAGTAACCTTCTTTGCGGAGTTCGATAGTCAACTCCTTCGCCTCGATAGAGATACTTCTCGGGGTTTTGCCCCTGTACTGACCGTCGACGTATATCTTGGCCCGAGAGGGGTCGGATGTAATGGAAAGAGTAGCGTATTCGACTCTTTCCAGGTGGGCCTCCAGCCTCTTGACCTGGTTGGACTTGACCCGGACTTCTCTCGTCCAGCGAAGGTCGGCCCCCAGCGATAATCTCACCTGCCGATATCCGGGCCGGACGTCGATAGTGGCCGGGGTCCGGCTGACAAAATCCTCGTCGATATAGATTTTGGCGTTTGAAGGAGAGGAAGTGATCGAAAGCCGGCCCGTACGCTTGGTCACCTCGATCTCCGTCCAGTCCGTCGTCCAGGCTTCGTCCACGACTTGCTCGATCTCCCCCGAAATGCCCGCCGCGAACTTCTCGGGGTTATCTCCCAACGTGGGAAAGGGGGCAGCATCCGAGCCCGGAGGCGGCGGCGAGGGGAATACAGGCAGCTCCTTCTTGCTCGCAATCACCTGAAAGTACTCCGCCCCCTCCGCCTTATCCGTAATAAAGCTGTACCCCTTGCCCGGCAGCTGGCCTTCTCCTGCCTCCATCTGATTGTCTCGATCGTACTTGTTCGGGAATAATAGGTTGACTTCTCCGCCGGGATCGAAGCTAAAGAGGTACAGGTAGGCTTGCTGGTTTAGCTCGTAGGTGATCTCTACTTCCTCTTCCGGTAAATAACGGAATTTGTTAGTCGAAATATCGACCTCCAGGGCCGAATGACCCGGTGGTTTGGGCACAATTCCCTGCGGTTCGGC
This sequence comes from Candidatus Acetothermia bacterium, assembly GCA_046543285.1. Taxonomy (GTDB): domain Bacteria; phylum Bipolaricaulota; class Bipolaricaulia; order M55B111; family M55B111; genus JBKGZS01. Next base: position 12,693 of record JBKGZS010000039.1, read on the forward strand.
TTCGACCTGCTGGGAAAATACGGGTAATAAGCTAAGCTCAATTGTCAGTATAACCGTCAATAAGATAAGTCGTTTAGCTGTCAATTTACCCATGGTCGGTAAATCTTCATTAACACCCGGACAGTTATCTATTGGGAAAACACCCCTGGGGTTTCGATTTAGACTCCTCCTCTCTGATTATATGAAAAATTTTTTAGAATGTAACTGGATCTCCTCCTGGACGATTTCACCTCTTCCTATTTACACCTTGATTTGAATATTGTTTCGTTTTACGGGGGTGGTTCGGTTCTTAAAATTGGAAGGAGAAGCGGGAGAAAACCGGCGGGACCAGGGGATAATTGAAGAGTTCAGTCTGTCCCGTAAACTGCTGAAACTTCCACTGTGTATTCACCGCGGGAACATCTATGCAGTCCGCGTTGACTATTATTAGGCCTTTAAGGTCCACTTCTTCCATGGTAGAGAGCAGTAGATACTAGACGTACTCATCCACGGAGCCGTCGTGGATATATATAACGGGTTTTTCCGTTTGCCCGGCCATTACGGCACTCCCCGTCCAGACCAAGATAAATATCAGTAAAGGAATTAGGCAAAAATACCGTCTAAACCTTCATTCGTATGAGTTATTTTGCGATCGACCTCTCCCTATTTTAATATACTAAAGGCTTTTCTAATCTTCTGAAATTTCTGGGGAGCTCGAAAGATTGACTGTAGAGCCTGGTATTTGAATGGAAGTGATACATAAACGTGACCCTTCCCAAAAAGGCAAAAAGAGAAGCACAGATAAAACTGTCCACATTCTGTGAAGAGAGAATCCCGGAAAGAGTCCGTGATGAGGTAAGGCTTGATTTTGATTTCTGGGGAAACAACG
>JBKGZS010000110.1:0-2823 GCA_046543285.1 Candidatus Acetothermia bacterium
AAACCTGTCACCGTAACTGTAATTTACGATTAGCGGTATTTTTACCTCTTCCGCGACCAGGGTGGTTATCTTTTCCTTGCCAAACTCCTTTTCCGCTTCAAGGTGATATTTATTTACCTTGATTTGTCGTTCACCGATTTCGAGAACTCTCTCATTCATGTGGTTGGAATCTTTGATTACCCCGGAAAAGAAAAGAGGACTGCCGTTGTCTAACTCCCGGGCTTCCTGGTTGACCAGATTGGGCAACTTGTCTATGTTACCCTCAGAACTAATTTTAACTGTGTAGGAGGATTCGGCCACTTCTTCGACGGTGTAGGTCAAAGTCCCGAGCAGGTAACCCAGGGTAGAGGTTCCTTCTACGTTATAGATCATTCTGGCACCCTTGAAAGGAAACTCCGGGCCTTTCGAATTGCCAAGGACCGTAGGGACAACTGAAGCCATGATCAGGGCAATAGAAACCACGCAGATGACCGCCAGGTCCAGAGCTACTCTATCTTTTCCTCTAACCATGGTCCTCCCTGTACTTTTTTAAGAAAACCGTTTGGAAGAACAACCTTTAAATTATTGTTAGTAAGCAATGTAATTCCTCCAGTATTCAGATTGGTTTCAGCTTGATGAGACGGCCCTGAGGCAGTCACTTGAATCGCCCTATTACCTTGCTGCGGAAGTTTCGATTTAACACGGCTGACAGCAAAAGTATCACTCCGACGATTCCCTGGAACCACTTCGACTCGACCCCCATCTGTATCACCCCGCTATTTATAAACCTGAGCAAGAAAGTTCCGATGAAGGCCCCTTCCACGGTTCCAATCCCACCTGTCAGAGAAGCTCCCCCTATTACGGCGGCAGCAATCATGTACAACTCCAGTCCCGTGGCCGTGTTGGTCATTGTTGCTCCGGAGGAAGTTGCAGATATTATACCTGCAAACCCGGCCAGAGTGGAAGTTAAAATGAACATGACCATCTTGGTCCTCTGGGGCTTTGATCCCCGGGCCAAAGCCGCCTCGAAGTTACCACCGGCCGCGAAGATCGAGTTCCCAAATGGAGTTCTCTCGAGAACTATCCATAAAACGACAAAGATGGCAACAAGGAAGAGAAATTTTGAATAAAACCAGCCACCCGCCAACCTGACTCCGAAAACGTTGTCGAAGTAGTCTATGGCATCCGCCGGAGCCGTGGGGGTATATCTCCACATGGCGTTGAGCACGGACCTCCAGAACCACATACCCGCCAGGGTCGTTATAAACGATGGGATTCCGAGCTTGAGCGTTATGGAGGCGTGAAGCAACCCGATTAAGAAACAGGCGATTATGATGATTACAAAGGATAACAAGGGGTGGAATCCGATCTGGAACAGCTTGAATATCCCTCCGGCAGCAAGTGCGTAAACGGAACCAACGGAGAGATCGAACTCGCCGGAAATCATCAACATGGCTACGGGCATGGCTACTATAGCCCAGTTAACTCCGAGGTCGAGCAATGACCCTCTAATTATCGACTTGTTAAAAAGAATATCTCCAACCTGCCAGTAGAAGAAGACAAGTACTGCTGCTAGAGAAAGAAAACTGCTCAACGCCTTCCAGGTGAGAATGCTCTTCCCCAATGATAGGCTGAAATCTTTTATTCGTTTCACCGCATCTCCCTCTCTTGATAAGTTTTTTGTTTTTAATTAAAAATCTCGCTCGTATCGGTTCAGGACGAGTACCTCTTGTCCAAACAATTTAAACGTTTCCATCCCGTTAAAGATGGGTATTGGCAAATCGGTAGTTATAATAGTAGATGTTCTAGGTCCTCGTCACCCTTTCCGCCGACGATTGCCTTTTCCACTTCTTCCATCTCGACCTCATCCCTGTCCCGATCTATTATCTTCTTGCCGTTTCTGAGGACGACGATCCTATCGCTAACCGGATAAACTTCCTGAATAGCGTGCGATATCAGTATGGCGGATAGTCCGTTCTGCTTGAGTTGCTGAATATACTGGTAGACCTTCTTTGATTCCTTAATTGATAGATTATTGGTCGGTTCGTCCAGGATTATCAAGTCGAAGTTGAAGTGGAGTGCCCTGGCTATAGCTATCCCCTGTCTTTGCCCTCCTGAAAGTTCCCTGACGGTGACGTCGGGAGATCTAATTTCCAGCCCCATGTCCCTCAGTCCATCCATTGAAGCCTGCCTCATTTCCTCTAAGTCCAAAAGACCCAGGTAGTTTTTCGGTTCTCGCCCCAGAAAGAAGTTCCGCTTTATGTCCATATCCTCGACTAGAGCCTGGTCCTGCTGGATCGATTCGATCCCGGCTTGGAGGCTGTCCTGGGGTGAAGCAAACTCCTTCTCTTCGCCTTTAAAATATAACTTGCCCTTTGTAGGCTGAAAAATACCGCAGATACACTTAATCAGCGTCGATTTACCTGCGCCGTTGTCTCCGACCAGACCTACTACCTCGGGCTGGCCGACGTCAAAGTCCACTCCTTCGAGAGCGTGGACCTGTCCGAAATACTTATGGATGCTTTCGCAGTGTAAGAGGTTGTTATCTGACATTTTACCTCGCTGGTCCTTTGAACCGATTTTCTCGGATAAGATCCTCTCTAACCCACACTTGATGGTATTTCAGCATCTACTTAGCTCCGTCGATATTAGCCACGGCAGGACGGTCGATAGGACCTCCCGCCGTGGTAAAAGTTCATTTTTCCCCGGAAAAACGCCTTACTACTTACTAACAAAGTAGATTCCTCGCTCGGAGTATTTCCCGGAGAGTCAAATCTCTTAACCGATGATTTCCGGGAATTCGTGAGCGATACTTACGTCTTCCTTATCTATCTGTTTTCCGCC
>JBKGZS010000040.1:0-13505 GCA_046543285.1 Candidatus Acetothermia bacterium
CTTAGATCCCTTTTTGATCTTTGGCTGGGGATGGTTTCCTGCTCTAGGAATCCGAGGGGCCGCGGTGGCTACTGTTTTCTGCAGGGGTTTGGGATTGCTTATTGGCCTTTGGATACTGTTCACGGGGAGAAAGGGTCTTAAGGTTCATTTCAAGTTTCTCAGACCTGATTTGGCTTTCTTCAAAAGGGTGGCTCGGATAGGAGTTCCCGCTTCTGTCGAGGGTACAGGCCGGGCGGTGTCCGTCAACGCTTTGTTGTCCGTAGTCGGTGGGTTTGCCACCACGGTGGTTGCCGGTTACGGGATTGGGATCCGCGTGTTTTCGACCGCGTTTTTGCCTGCTCTGGCAATATCCAGGAGTGTGGAGACCATGACCGGACAAAACATCGGTGCCGGCAGATTCGATCGGGCAGAGAAGGCAAATTACTTGGCGGCTGTGGTAATGTTTCTCGGCATGACTCTGCTTGGTCTGGTGTGTTTCATTTTTGCCCCTTCTATCATTTCCATATTTACTCTGGATCAGGAGGTGGTGGAGGTTGGCAGCACCTTTCTCCGATATATAGCCTTAACGTTTGGATTTGTAGGGGCCATGAGGGTTTTTTCCGGCGGCTTTCGGGGGGCGGGGAAAACCCTGGTGGCGGCGGCGATTGCAATATTGACACTGGGAATTATCCGCTACCCACTGGCTCTTTTGTTGTCTTCCCGCATTGGCCCGACAGGTATTTGGTCTGCTCTGGCTGCGTCGAATGTCCTCGGTCTGATAATAGCCGCGTTCTGGTTCAGGCGAGGAACGTGGAAACAGAAACTGGTAAAAGATAAGCGAAAAGAGGGAGAGGTAGCAGAAGAGCTTTCTGAGCTAGAAGAAACTACCCTGTCTGAATAGCCGTTTCCTCTCGAGACTGACCCCTTCTATCCTTCCAAATCTAGCTAAAATCAGGTTCAACGAGCTTGTTGTACAATAAGGTTAGAGCTTCCTTGGCCGTTCGCCGGTCGATCTTTTCGCGGGCGGTGGGGGGTCTGTATTCCTGTACTGTTGTCCGACCGGTGCTGGCAAGGGCCAAGAAGAACTTTCCCTCGGCGCCGTCGTTCAGGGGTCCACTGATGCCGCTGGGGTTGAAAGTGCTCAGGGCCAGGTCAGTTTCCGTTTTAAGGTGAAGTCGGCTGGCGGAAGTCCGGACAAACTCCGTCGGGTCCGAAAACTCTTCTAGGTTCAAAGCAAGGACCCTTTTTAACGAGCTCGGGGAGAAAACAATCAGACCTTCTCGCAAGTAGGTTCGGGAGGATACAGCCCTGCTAAAGCAGTGTACCGTGGAGCCCCCTGTACAAATCTCCATCACGCTGAAAGATAGCTGACGGTTGGTCAACATTTCTGCCACCCGCTCGTGTAGCGGAGTGTTATCCGTGGCGTAAATGAGTTTGCCCAGCCGTTCTCTCAACTGGTTTTCCACCCCTTCGATCATCTCCTCAACTTCCTCAGCATTTCCCCGGGCTGATATTCTCAAGTGTACTTCGCCCAATTTGGCCAGGGGGGCTACAGTCGGGTTTTCCATCTCCAAAAAATCGGCCACCCTGTCCTGCAGAGTTGACTCTCCGATTCCACACAACCTCAAAACTTTGGACTGGATGACCTGACCTGCTTCATCCTCTGGCATTTTCTCCTTTAGCCATGGAGTCACATGATCGGACATCATCGCTTCCATTTCTCCAGATACGCCGGGCATGGCAATTACCGTTCCTTCAGGGGTTTCCAAAATAAGGCCGAGAGCTGATCCCCGGGGATTGGGGATGGTAGTACTGTCTTCGGGAAAGTAAGCCTGTGTTTTGCCTGCCGAGGTGACGTCCTTGCCGATTCTGGAGGAGATCTTTTCCAGGTGCTTTAAGGCCTCGTCGCGAAGTTCTAGATTTTTTTCAAACGCCTGGGCAATGCACTCCACTGTGATATCGTCGGAAGTTGGGCCCAACCCTCCCGTGGTGATCACTACGTCAGAATCTCGCCTGGCTTCCCGCAGAACCTCAGTCAACCGGCCCTGGTTGTCTCCCACAGTCCTAATGTGGAATACGTTGGCCCCAATTTGGGCAAGCTGTCGGGCAATGTAAGCAGAATTGGTGTCAACAATTTGCCCCAGTAACAGTTCACTGCCGACGGTTACTACTTGAACGTCCATTATCGCTGATCACGATCAACCTTTCCCCAAAAGGGGTTCAGTTTGTTAGTTGCGTGGCTCCTGTAAGTTAAAATCTTCTTGAAGCCGAGTTTCGACGGACTTCGTGATTTCCAAACCCATATTTCTCAGGGCCAGATAAATAGCCCCTGTTACCGGCTCCCAGGAAGGTCGTATAATTTTGATGTTTTCAAAACTGTTTTCTAATTCCCCTCTTACTTTTTTCCGAACCAGGTCAGAGGTGAACACCCCGCCAATTAGGACTACACGTAAAGGATCGAGTTTCCCCATATTTAATCTGCGGATTAGCGTTGTTGCAGAATGGAGTACCTCTTTACTTGCACCTTCTAGAATGCACTCTGCCACTGCATCGCCTTTTAGAGCTGCAGAGTGGGCCAGGGGGGCCAGCTCCGCAATTGCTGTGGGGGTTCGTTCCTTGTTGTAGAAGTGGTCGACGAGGGCCGGTACCTCTTCCAGTCCGAGGTTCTCCAAGAGCATGTTTTTCAAAATGGTACTGTCCCCTCGCCCATCGAAGGCCTCCAGCACGGTCTTTACCACTTGTCTGCCGATGTAGTACGCGCTACCCAGATCCCCAAAGAGATGGCCCCAGCCGTCTACACGTCCCTTCTGGCCATGGGGATCCTCGGCTACCAGGAGCGTGCCTGTACCGGCGATGATGGAAAGTCCGGGCCGGCCGAAGGTCCCGCAGTGCAAGCCTATGGTACCGTCCCCGGTTACCAGGTAGTTATCCTGGCCCGAGAGAACTGTTTCTGCAATCGATATTGCTTTGTCCTTTGATTTTCCCGTTTCCAGACCACCAAATCCGAAACAGGCGTATCCTATTTCAGACAGCCAGTTGGGTCCTAGGATCTCAGCAAACCCTTCCCCGATCCTGTTGGCAGCCTCTGTGGCACTGATCAAACCCAGGCGCGTGGGGCCGATTCGTTTTATCCCCACCAGAGCTCCGTTCGTTTGAGCCACGGCGATTGTAGTCTTAGTGCCGCCGCCATCGATGCCGGCGGCAAGGCTTCCCCTGGCCTCCGGGCTGGTTGTCCTTCCGTCCAAGCTGCTCACTCCTTTAATAATCCGAAGATTTCTCGCCCCGACCTCCCGCAGTTTCCTGTTAAAACTCTTTTTGGCAAGTATGATATCATGGATTAGTTCTCTGTCAGCCCCCAGGCGGGACTTCAGGCTGAACTGCTCCGGGTTAAAAGCTTCTTGAAACTCTGCAACATTATGACGTTTCGGGGGAGATTCTGCAATTGGCGACACTGAACTCTAGCCTCAACACAGGAGGGTGATATTGCCAGAGGGCAGGTTAAAATCAGATTTCAATTTGACTGTATGGGAGAACAATAACTGCAAGCAGGGGGTTGTCCTGTCAGATGATCTTTCCCTCAAAAGCCACCTTCGAACATTTGAGTAGTTATTCCGCGTACTTGATGAAATAGACAGCAGTTTGTAAACTCATGTTTAGGTCCGTTTGCGTGTTTCCTTGGTCCTGTTTTGGCTGCAGTTATTCCTTGGGGTAATTTGATCTTGAGTTTGAAAAAAATTGATATTGGACCGACGGAGCGGGTATCCTTGAGGGGCCGACAGGAACCCGAAGGTTATCCGACAATCATCCGAGAAATTTGATGCATCTCTGGCGGGTTTAGAGTGTTTTAGATGTGGTGGAGGAAATTTCAAGATTCGGATGTTCGGATGAAGTATTAGTCCTATAAATCTCCAAAGGAGTGATTTTAATGGGTTTGTTTGATCTGTTTTCTTCAAAGGAAGACGAGGAAGAGGACACGGGGAGTATTCGTTATCTGTGCCGGCTCCAGACAGAGTACGACCAGAAGGATGTCTTTCTGGAGGACTTTTTTGACATAGTTGGAGAGACGATCAAGAAATACAATCAATCCAACCCTGTCCAGGCCGAGGAGCTCAACAGAGACCAGGCTTACAAGGCCGGTGGAAGGTGGATTTACGAAGCAAACATAGAGGATGTGGAAGAAGATAAAGTTGAGGAAGAGGTTGAGCGAGGGAGCTTTGTCACCAGAGGCTCCACCTTTAAAGTCATAGCCAGGGAGCAACCGCATTTTGGGATTGAACTCAGCGGGGATGAAGGTCTAATCACTCCCTTTTTGGACGAGTTGGAGCAGGTGCTGGAAGAACAAGGCTTCGAGTTTGACGTGACCGTAGTTGCTAAACCCGGATCAGGAAAGGCCGTAGAAACCGGAGAGTCTGAAAGCGCCTGATTGTTACCATCGAGGAAAAAACCCAGCCGCTGGGTAATGACTTATCTCAGATGACTGCCGAGACCCCCTAGTCTTTTCTGGGGGGTCGCTTTAACTTCCTTCGCTCTGGCCTAGGCTTATAAGGTTATTATTATTCTGGTTATGATCTCGTCACAAAATTCGTGAACCAGTCGGCTGGCTTCCGGATCGCCAACTTTTGAGGGGGCTTCCTGGATCTCGAATCTGCCCTCTTCGGTCTCTACTTTGATGTTCTCCAGGTCAATCAGAGTGGAAAGCTTTTTCAGATCTTCGGGGCGAGCTCCCTGCCATTCCTTGACGATGGTTTTTCTAACGTTGCGCAAGATCTTTTTTTTCTCGTCAGGCTCTAACCGCTGGAAATCGTTGAAGTTCACTGTTATTCTACCCCTACAATCATACGAGAAACTGTTCTCTTAAACCAGCTGATATTGATGTTGGAATGGTGTTCGGACCGTTGCTGAGGTAGAAAAAGAATTTGCATTCCGGAGGACTTCGGTCATTCGGATAAAGGTCGATAATCTAGTCCACTCGGCTTCAACCTTAACAAGAAGCTGCTGGCCGGCGGCCCTGCTTAATGATCAGCGAGGTGTAAACAATGAGTGTCGATGCAGTATTGCTTAAAGGAGGAACAGTCTACAGTCCCAATAGGCTGGGAAGAAAGGACGTTTTAATCCTGGGTTCTAAGATCGCCAGAATTGCCGATCAACTTTCCCCTCCCCAAACTTTAGAGACAAAACGCGTGGACGTTTCGGACAAATTACTAATCCCAGGTCTCCTGGATCTTCACGTACATTTAATCGGGGGAGGGGGCGAAGATGGTCCTTCCTCGCGGGTTCCGGAATTGACCATTTCGGAGATCCTGTCCGCGGGAATTACCACTGTCGTAGGGGTTTTGGGCACTGATCACATTTCCCGCTCTTTGGAAACGTTGTTGGCCAAGGTAAAAGCTTTCAGAGACACTATTGACGCCTTTATGTACACCGGGTCTTATCATTACCCGCCCGCTACGGTGACCGATAGCCTCTCTAAGGATTTGGCTTTGATAGACGAAATAATCGGAGTGAAGCTCGCAATTTCCGATCACAGGTCAGCTACCCCCACCCGGGATCAATTAACCTCGGTTGCCGCTAAAACCAGAATGGGGGCCATGCTCGGGGAAAAGCCTGGTCTTGTTCATTTACATATTGGGCGGGGAGCAAAAGGTTTAAACCCAATGCGAGAGGTAGTGGACAATTCAGAAATACCTATTACTCAGTTTCTGCCTACCCACGTGAGTAGATCTCCAGAACTGCTTTCCGAGGGGAGAGAATTTGTGAAGAGCGGAGGGTGTATAGACCTTACCGTTCCCGGGACACCCGAAAGGGAAGATCAATTTACCCCCTTAGTGGAAAGCTTGTTTAAGGCCGACTTGGATACCTCTCATGTCACCATAAGTTCTGATGGAAACGGCAGTTTGCCAAAATTCGATCCCGAAGGAAACCTGATAGAAGTGGGACGCGGTAAGGTTTCAAGGCTATTTGAGAGCACCTTTGCCCTGGCTGAATCGGAGTCCTTGACCCTGGAGCAAGCCCTTCCTCTCGTGACCTCCAACCCCGCTGCCCGGCTGGGGCTGGGAGATACCAAAGGCCAAATCCGAGAAGGTTATGATGCTGACCTGGTAGCAATTAATCAAGGACCGGATTACCAGGTTGAAGAAGTATTTAGTGGCGGTAAGCACGTCGTGAAAGCGGGCGAGCCCCTGATTCGTGGAAAGTATGACTAATCCCTTGGGGTGGTCCATTACCTTTTGAAGTAAGGGTCCGGCTCAGCTCTCGAAGCCCAGCGGTTGTTTCTCCTGGATCGACTTTATGCTTTTTTGGGCCGTGAGTACGGCCCGAGCGCCGTCCCCGACCGTGACCCGGTCCAGTTTTTCTCCTTTTTGAAGTTGGTCGACAAAATACTCAAGTTCGATCTGATAGGGATCTTTTCTGGAGACTTCAAGCATTGTAGGATCATGATCTTTTCGATAGAGTATCAGTGAGCTATTTGCCTTAGCTCTGCTCTGGAGGTCCGTCGCTCCCCGATACTCGTACTCGACGGTTCCTTCTCGGCAGCCAATTCTGGCTCTCATGGTGAAAGGATAGCCCGAGGAGACCAAAAAAGTCCCCTCTACAAATGCTTCTACCTCTTCGTAGGTGATGAGTGAAAAAACGTGATCTAGCCCCCCGGTTTCGCCCCTCACCCCGCGACCAAAAATTGATTTCGGAGAACCAAAGAGCCAGTTTGTGTAGTCCAGGTCATGGATATGTAGATCGTGGGCTGCTCCTCCGCTCAGCTCCGGGTCCGACAACCATTTACTCCACTGAGGCCGTTGAGTCAGCCTTTGAGCGAAAAAAGTTTCGGGCTGACCCAGATTGCCGGACTGGATTAATTCTCTCATCTTCACGTATTCCGGCCAGAAGCGCAGTACGTGACCCACCATGAAAGGTATACCCGCTTCCTCTACCAAAGTGGATATCTCCTCTGCTTCACTGCTGCTTAAAGCAAGTGGTTTTTCGCAGATAATTGGCTTACCCATCTCTAGCGATTTCTCGATAAATTCCCGGTGCAGATATGTTGGCAAACAGATATCCAGGGCGTCCAAGTCCGCTTCCCTGAACTCACTCCAGCTGGCGTAAGTCGGAACCCCAAACTCTTTGTGGAATGAGTTGCGGACCTCCGGATCGGCTTCGAGCAGGGCTGTCAGTTGCGCACTCTCTATTTGCTGGTAAGCTTCAGCGTGGATGGATCCAATGAATCCTCCGCCGAGCAGGCCGATGTTTGTACTCATATGCTCTCCCTCCAGTAGCACTTGTGTTAGTTACAGGACTGGAGCGGCTTCTTCTCGAATCTTTAAGGGGAGTGTGAATTCGTAGAGCGTTTCGCCCTTTCTTCCTATAACCGATCCGAAAAGACCGTTTTCCGTCCTTTGAAAGTGAATGAAATGGTGTTCTTTTATCGATTTGTCGAGTTCTTCCGGGTTTGGGCTGTAGAGGGGAGCACCACCTCCTCCGGTAACTATAAAGGCGAGGTCATCTTCCCTCTTGAGCCCAAACATGTGTGAATGACCGTAGAAAACTGCAGTGGTTTGATACCTTTTTAGAAGAGGAATAAGTTGCTCTCGTGTTTTTTCGTTTGCCGAATGATTGGCCTGGAAGTGGGGTTCGTGCATGATTACCATCACAGGGCGGGGGGTCCTAAGCTGGTTTTCCAGCCACTTATACTGCTTGGAGTCGGCGGAAAAGGGTTCATATTGATTTACAAATACAAACCGGATCCCGAGCTTTTCAATGGAATAATAACCGGTTTCGGGGACGAAGGGAAAGGCTTTCCGCATGTGAGACTTCCCTCCCCGATTCCACTGTTCATGGTTTCCCACTGCCGGGTAATACTCATCTCTGAGGGGCCCGATGATATGTCGGAAGTGTTCCCACAAAACAGGTTTCCTTCCGTCTTCGACCAGGTCTCCGGTGTTGATCACAAATTCGAAATCTAGTCGTCGTATTTGAGCCACAACATCTTTGTGAACGTCGTGGTTTGTCCTTGTATCTCCGTATAAAATGAACTCACCTGCCTGGTGGTTTGCCTTTTCTCCGGGATGGGGGATGGTTGATGGCAGGGGGCCGGGTAGCAAATACCCCGCTATCAGGACGGATGACAGAGCCGCTAGAAAAAACCACAGAAAATAATCTTTCATCGTGAATTCTCCTCCTCGCTCAGGAGCCTTAAACCAGCAACTCGACAAGCTATTGCCCTCCAAGTTTAAGGGATGAAGGCTGACAAATCCCGCCCCGGAGGTATCCCCTTTCTGGGCGGAGCAAAACTCGGGCGGGGGATCAAATTGACGGTTTTTCTCCAGCAGGTAATAATTATCACGTAATCTTGAATTAACTTGAGTGGTTCTGATGAAAAGTTGGTTTCACGAACACCGCAGCCGGAGTTCTATCCTGCTTTTCAGCACTGTGGCCTTGTTGATAACGGGTTTGTTGGTAGGGGCAGGAGTTGTAGGATATAAGGTGAAGACGGCACTAGATCGAGAAATTTACGGTACCCCCCGGGGTGAAACGCCCAGCAAAACCCCGGCCAGTTTAGGGTTGCCTTATGAGGATGTCGAATTTCAAACTGGAGATAAAAAGGAGTTAAAAGGCTGGTTTATCGATAGCGACGGGGGTCAATGTGTAATCTTGGCTTCGGGGAAAGGCGAAAACAAGTGGGACATGTTGAAGTATGCACCTTTCCTCTACGAGGGTGGCTATGACGTATTGTTGTTTGACCCGCGTAGCGCAGGTGAGAGTGAAGGGGATAAATACGCCTTCGGCTACTTCGAAAGCAGGGATATAATACGTGCTGTTGAATATCTACAGGAACGTCAGGGGAACTATAAAGTGGCCGTACTGGGAAGGTCGGCTGGCGCTACTGCGGCACTACTTGCTGCTCTGGACGAACCCCGCATAAATGCCGTGATAGCGGATAGTCCCTATGCGGATTTGAAGATGGCGTCAGGCAGTTACGGCGACTATGGGCATGACCCGGTGTTTAATACCATATTCCCGATCTACTGCTGGGGCGGAGAACAGATGCTAGGTGTAGATGTCTGTCAAGAGGTAAACGTGGGGAACCAGATTGAACAACTGGACCAGCCCGTGCTGTTTATCCATGGTCTGGACGATACCACTCTGGTCCCGGCAAATAGCCGTCTTTTGCACGAGAATACTGCTGAACCAAAGGAGCTCTGGTTGCTTGAGGACGTCGAGCACGTTCGGGCGTTCGAAGATAGGCCGGAAAAATATGAGGAAAGAGTTATTTCTTTTCTGGACACTCACCTTTAACAAATGTAGTGCCTCCAGTAGAAAGAACTTCAGTTGATCTCGATAAGCCGCTGTGGAAGGTCCCTCATCCTCCTTTACGATCTTTTTCTTTTGTTAGGTAGAAATCAGGGAGGTTTTCCTGGTACTATTGGCCGGAAGGTGAATTTTAATGAGTGAAGTAGAACTTGAAGACCAGGATATATTGTCGCGTGAAGACCGGGCTGCAGAGGAAAATCGTTCCCTGTTGGTTTCGAACCATGTTCGCGCATTTGATATTATGGGGGCAACCGGGAGCGGGAAGACTGCAATAATAGAGAGAATTAACGAACGGCTTCCGGATGGTCTCCAGATGGGTGCCGTCGCTGGTGACGTTACGGGGTCTGCAGATTACGACCGCTTTAAGAAAGCAGGCATCCCGGCCTACAATTTGAATACGGAATCGAAATGCCATTTGGACGCCGAGTTGGTTAGAAAATCCTTAAAAGCCCTTCCATTGACCGAGTTAGATATTCTTTTCGTCGAAAACGTGGGAAACCTTATCTGTCCCGCCAATTTTCCCCTGGGTTGTGAAAAGGAGATAGTGGTCGTGTCACTTACCGAAGGCGACGACATGGTTAGAAAGCAGCCAAAAATGTTTCTGCAATCTAGCTTGCTAGTCATTAACAAGGTCTATCTCGCCCAGGCCGTGGGGGTGGATCCTGAGCGTCCCAGAGAGGATTACTTGAAAATAAATCCCGATGGCGACGTGATTTTTACCAATGCTCGAGACGGCACAGGCATAGATGAATTGATTCAAGCCCTTAATTTGTAATTTAAGTTTGGGGAGGTTCTCTTGAGAATGGGGTTGTGATTTCACTATTTTATAACTTTTCCACCGGGCTGTTTAATTGGGTTAATTGGGAAAGTAAGGCCAGTAACGGACAGCTATAAGTCGGTTAGCCCTTTGGATATCGGTAAGGTTTTACAGTTTGTTTCACTTTTCCTCTTCAGTGCCCTGATGTCGGTCAATCATTTGAGAAATCTTTACGTATTCGGCGATGGCCTTCAGGGCTACCTCGTTAACCGACCGACCTCGTTTGTCAGCGAGTTTCTGCAGTGCTGCAAAAAGGTCTCGCTTTTCCGCGCTAAAAGTGATAGTGAGCTTGGGTTGTTGATTATTCATCATTATCAACTCCATACAAACATAATATATTCTAGGGTAGCAGTCAACAAAACGTTTGACAGGTTGCCCCGTCCTCACCTGTGATCGCCAGAAGCACTTCCATATAACCTTTATCCTCATCTTTTGACGAGGAATCGGCTGAGTAATTCCCCGTTAACGGACCACTCTTCAATAGAGGGTGCTATCCTTTTTCAGCCGAAGCCAAGGTTAATGGCACTTTTAGACCAAGCCAAGTAATCGTTTGCTTCAGTATATAATTGTAAAACCAGTACAGTCAATTTGAAAAGTAACTCTTATACTTATATAATACCGCTGTTACATATACGCGCTCTGCAAAAAGGCAAACCTGGGGTAACCTGGGGGCGCAAAACTCCGGATCCTCTTAGACTGAAGGATGGCCGAGTTGCCAAGGCGTAAACACGGTGTGGAGTCTTGGCTTATGTCCATAGGGGAGCGTGAGGACTGCCTTCCTCGTCATCTATAAGACGTCTCTTCAAAGTAAGCCAATGCTGCCACCTGAATCCAGTCTTTTGGGAGGTGTTGATTCTTGCAGACCACAATCTATTACAAGGAAGAGGATCAGTACTTAATTGATAAACTGGAAGAGAAGGCTGACAGGGAAAGAAAGAGTAAAAGCGCAGTAGTGCTTACCATCCTGGAACAGTATTTTGAGGCTGAGCGCCGTGTCGGGGAGATACTCCGAGATCTCGGTGCTCTGGAAAAACGTGAGCTCTCGGATGCGTTGGAGGCCCAACAGGAAAAGGGGAAGGACAAAAGGCTTGGAGAAATTCTGTTGGAGAAGGACTATGTGCGAGAGGTCGATTTGGATAGAGCTCTCGATATACAGGGGAAGCGCGCCTGAGTTTTCGAGCTTCTGTAAAGGTCCATTTTAGAGTTTGGCCTTGGATGTTTTAGACCTGCGTCAGTAGGCTATCGGTGTGGAAGATTTGCAAAGGATTGCACAAGCGCTGGGTTCCGCGGAGCGCTAACCATTTTAGTCAATTTTCTTCCGCCCCTGATTCTTGATATGATTAAGGGTTGCGAGTTAGTAAGTTGATCATAAAGGGGTGAGATTTGTGAATAATTTCAACAAGTTCCTCGTTTACGGCCTTTTGTTAGGCTTGATCGGCGGTCTCATTTACGTTGCCATGGATTTAAATGGTCGTGTTGGCGATCTCCTTGATGACAATGACCAGCTGAGATCTCAGGTGGCAGATCTGGAAGATGACAATTCTGCTCTCAGAGATGAACTTTCGGAAGTGAAGGAAGTACAGTCGGGGTTGGAATCTGACCTCCCGGAATTACGGGACTCCAACTCAGAAATCGAGGAAGATCTTGCTGAAATGGCTGAAGTTCAGGAAGGTCTGACAGAAAGCAGGGACCAGTTGCGTTCACAGGTGGAGAGTCTCGAAGAAGAAAACTCTGCTCTACTTGATCGCGTCCAGAATTTAGCCAACGGCCACGATGATCTAGAAGAGAAGGTGGAGGAAATAACTGCGTCCACAGAACAGACGGAAACGACCCTTTCGGAAGTGGAGAAATCCCAGGAAACTCTACAGGGAAACTTATCCGATCTCGAAATGACACTTTCCTCTCTCGAAAAAGAACTGGGCGAGATATCCTCGACTCTTGAAACCCGCACGGAGGAGCTGGAAGAATTCTATCAGCGCCTCGAAGGGCTGGAAAAAGATGTCGAGGATCTAGATGAAAGATTCAGACGCTATCAAGAGGCCCTGCATATCACCCAGGACAACCTACATACTGCCCTTGGCGATCTGCTGGAGAGCGATGAGAGATTTGAAGAGAGGCTGGTGGGCCTGGAGGAAGAAGTTGAGTCCCTTACGGAAGCAGTCCAGACTTCTTCAGAAGAAAGGGAGCAATAGCTACAGGAGCTCGCCCGAAGCACTTGAAAGGTCTAGCCTAGTCTAATTTTGTTGTTCTGAATCTTTTGCAGAAGGGTAGTTTTCAATTCTGGTTTGAGACATGGCCCGAATAGTGTTGACGAACTGATTCTTGATGATTTTGATATCGGCGAGGGTCAATGGACTTTGGTCCAGCTGACCTTCGTCGATTTTGTCATTGATTTCCTCTTCTACCATCTCCTCTACCTCTTGTCCACGCGCGTCATCCAGGGTATGGGATGCTGCTTCAACCGGATCGGCCAGCGCGATGATTGAAGTTTCCTTGGTCCTGGGAAGCGCAGCTTCGTACCGAAATTCTTCCTCTGCAAGCTCCGCCCCCTTTTCACGCTGTTCTCTGAGAGCTTTCAGGTAGAAGTAGCGGATCACTGAACTGCCATGATGGGTAGGGATAAATTTCAGTACGTCTTCTCGCAGGCCATAGCTTCTTCCCAGTTCCAGGCCCTGTTTAATGTGAGAGGTCAGCACTATCTTGCTCATAGTGGGCGTGAGATCGTCGTGTGGGTTGACGCCTGGATCCTGATTTTCGATGAAAAACTCTGGCCGAACCATCTTTCCAATGTCGTGGTAATGCCCTCCGACGGCAGTTAACAGCGGGTCAGCGCCAATGGCTCTGGCAGCATTTTCCCCCAGGCTTGCGATATTTCGGCTGTGGTGGTAGGTTCCGGGTGCCTCTGTTCTGAGTCTTTCCAGCAGGGGGTGGGAAGGGTTTAGCAATTCCATAAGGCCGATGGGACTGGTTCGCTGAGTAAACTTTTCGGCCATGGGGACCACGCCAGCTAGAAATAAAGCGGCAATGAGTCCGTTGAATCCTCCCCAGCTATAGTACTGCCAGTCAATGTTTTCCAAAAAAGGACCCGAAAGACCGGGAAATCTTAGAGCAAAGATCAGGACCACGTTGACCCAGGCCACCGCAAACCCAATTTTTGTCAGATCCGAACTCTTCCGGATATCCTTGGCTGCCAGTATTCCCACTAAGCTACCTGCAAACGCTACAATCAAAGGCCCTATCGAGCTGATTAAACCACCCTCTAGTGCCACGAACAGGGGAAGAACTGCTACTAGTACAAGACCGGCTTCAAAACCCACGAATAAGGTGACTAAAGCGGTGCCAAAAGCTATCGGTGCCAGGAATAGAGAAACCAGCGAAGCTCCCTTGATGGTCAAAAGAATAAAGA
>JBKGZS010000006.1:0-41739 GCA_046543285.1 Candidatus Acetothermia bacterium
GACCAAATGTGTAAAAACTATAGCGCGTGGTGGGGGGTTTGTCAAGGAGTGGGGCGTTAAATAGCAACGGATATCTGGCTTGGCAACGCGGCTGCTTAAAGGATCAGTCGGTGGCTACTCGATGCTAAAAGAGAGGTTCCACCTTTTCTGCAATCGTTTTTAGAAAACGTTTATCGGCATCTTCGAATGGGGCCGAATCATGAGAATCGATATCAATCAGTGCTTTTAACTGATCTTGTCTCTTTATCGGAATCACGATTTCTGACTTGACCTCCGGACTACAAGCAAGGTAATTCGATTCCTGGGTCACATCTTGGATAACTTGTGTTTGCCCAAGCTGAGCCGATTGACCACATACCCCCCTACCGTACTCGATTCGTTGATGTTCGGTAGGCTCGCCCACATAAGGCCCCAGAGTGAGTTGTTCTTTATCTCCATTGGCCAGGTAAAAGCCAACCCAATCGAAGTACTCAACGTTGTCTCGCAAAAATTCACAGATGCGTTTCAAGCACGGTGCAGGGGCCGAACATTTGCCGAGAATTTGGTCTATCTGATTTATCAAATCCGAGAAGTCTCGCTCGTTCGCCATAGTTATCCTGTATTTTCCTCTCCTGTAAGTGTAAGCTGATCCCAGAATTGAAAAGCTTTTCTCAAATGAGGAATTGTAATCGATCCGCCAACAAGGAGACCAACTGAAAGAGCCTCCTCTATTTGGTCTTCGCCAACTCCAACCTCGTGGCACTGGATTAAATGGTACTTTATGCAATCGTCACATCTAAGCACAAAGGAAGCAACTAGCCCCAACAACTCTTTGGTTTCTTTGGGTAAGGTGCCCTCGCGGTAAACTTGATTATCAAGGTTGTGGAAGCGCTTGATTTCTTGACCTGCACGTTCCAGCACCTTCTTGTGTTGCTCTTTGCGCCTTTGGCTGAACTCCAGTGGGCCCTCGTACATATTATACTGCCCCAGAAAAATTTCTAGTTTACTATTTTGTCAGTGCCATATTGGTCTCGCGAAGCCTCCGGGTCAACTCTTCGATTATCCCCATCGCGACATCGGGGTCGGTATTGATTAAGCTTTTTATGTCCCAGTTGGTTATGACCAGACATTCGGTGTCGGTGGTAGTAATGACGTCAGCTGACCTGGGCTTTCCATCCAGAGCTGACATTTCGCCGAAAAATTGCCCGGACCCCAGTTTACTCAGGGTACTATCTCCTTGCTTAACTTCCACTTGCCCTTCCAAGATTAGATAGAAGCCAACCCTTTTCTGCTCGCCTTCCCGGAGAATTGGTTCCCCGGCTTCAAAATTACGTTTTTTAGCAGTTTTGGCCACAGACCGCAGGCTTTTCTTCTTTAAGTGTGAAAACAGAGGAACATCTTTTAACAACTCAATTACTTCATTTAGCATAGTGTCTCACCGTTTTTATAATAATACACCAAGATAGGGGTCAAAGTCTAGAAATCCAGGCTTTGGTTCCGATTTTAAGATTCCCGAGGCGAACACCGAGCAATTCGAACCTCGGCGCTTTCCGCTGCGGGAATGGCTTCGGGCTTTTTGATTGAGACAATTGCTTTTTGGACCCGGGGGGCTTGTAAGCAGATATTACAAACCGCGTCGGCCAGACATTCCAATAACTGGCAGGATGAACTTTCTATTACCTCAATCAACTCGTCAGTCAAGGAAGAATAGTCCAGCGTATCTTCCAATTGATCTGTCTGGCAGGGTTGCTGCAGGTCTATGAACAAACGAATGTTTACAATTACCTGTTGCCGAGTATGTTGCTCCTCTGGAAAAACCCCGATCGTGGTATAAGCCTTAAGATCGTTGATAATTATTTGGTCGAAATTTTCCTCACGGAGACTAGCCACGCCCCCCTCCTCTTTCCTTCAGCAGATGACGACCTCCATCAACGTAGATAAACTGGCCAGTAACAAAATCACTTCTCAGCAAATACGCCACAGCTTTGGCCACTTCACTGGTCGATCCGGATCGCTGGAGCGGAACCCGATGTGATCTTGCTTTAATAAAGCTTTCGTCCTTTCCGGGAGGGGGAAGAATCAGGCCGGGTGCGACTCCATTTACCGTAAAATCGGGAGCGTATTGAACGGCCTGCATTTTCGTAAGTTGGGCCAATGCCATCTTGCTTAGATGGTAGGGGGCGTAGCCCCAGGCGAAACCCTTTATCCGAGTGTCGAGCAGATTCACTATTTTGCCTTCAGAAGACCTCTGGAAAAAGGTGCGAGTCAAAACAAAGGGAGCCCAGCTGTTTATTAGCAAATTTCGTTCCACGTCCTCGAAGGTCATTTTCTGAAGATTTCGGGGAGAGAATATGGAAGCATTATTGATCAGAAAGTCCAGTTCCTGAACTTCGTCTAGCGTTCTGTCCATCAGTTTTCGGGCTTCCTGGCTGTTGGAAAGATCTGCATGAAAACACCAGGCCTGTACACCCATACCCTCGAGTCGCTCCCTGAGTTGAAGGGCTTCCTTGCGCGAGGTGTGAAAGTGCAAGACCACGCTGGCTCCTTCTCGGGCCAGTTGTAGGGCAATGGCCCTCCCAATCCTTTTAGCAGCTCCGGTGACCAGAGCGGTCCTGTTGCTCAGCTCCATGCTTGAAATTTGCTCCTGGGGATAATCCATCAACTATTGTCAAATTACAGTTATGCCCGATTGTGAAAGATTTTGATCCATTTTTCGCGTTGCCAGTTACTTAATTATATGTCATGAAATCAAGTGTTACAATTTACTCCAAGAGACCTCAATCGGATTTTCAATCATGCTAAAGAGCATAGTGGCTAACCTGCCAAGATACCCGGCAGCTGTTACTAGAGTTATTAACCCGGTCGGCCCCCGCCCTCAGTCAAAAAAGCCACCAGCAGGACCTAATTGCTAGAGTGGCCTAGCTAGGGTTTCGCTTTGTGAAAGTTCCGGGGAGTTAGGGGCTAAGTTCAGTTGACTATCAAGGTATCAACGCTGTCTTGGTTTTTCTTGGGACAATTTCTGATGCCCACCTGGGGGAACTTGGAGCAGATGTAGAATCTGTTTCCGTAGATAGTACAGAGGCCTGACGAGGAAAGAAAAATGCAAGCAAAAGAAACGAGAACGTGATCACTTTTGGAGAAGAAACGCAGGTGATTTTTGTTCGCTCTGATAAAGGTGCTCTGGCATGTTCGAAAATAGCCCTCGGATGGGATGCCTTTAGGCAAATCGGGCGGATCCGAGAGTTTAAGGGGTGCAGTAAAGAAGCAGCAGTTGAAGCAATTACGGCAGACCTCGTGCATGGAACCAACGGGTTGGTCCAGAGTGGGTACGGGTCTATCTATCAACCAGTCTGGCTCCAGACGTTCTGCCAGTTGGATTACATTCTTCAGCAGCGGAGAATCCGCTGACAAAGAATTATACTCCTCCCAGGAAATCGATATCCCGATTGGTGTCATCTTCATTGCTATAGCGGGTCAGATAGTAGAAATGTTCAGAGGATTACCAATTAGTTTTCTAATTTTTCGAATCTTATCCCGATCCCGAGCTTCCACGGTCGGAACCATGTGTTCTATTTTCCGGGCTGTCTGATATGTAAACTCGGAAACCAACAGAACGGGGACATTCAAATCATCTGCTTTAGCTAGCACGGTAGGCTCGGGATATATACCCCCAGTGAGGATGAAGCAATTAATTGAGACCTCAAACGCTGCCAATTGCATGTCAGTGCGGTCACCACCGGTGATTAACGCAATATCCTTGAATTTTCGCATAGGCCCTAGCGCTTTTGAAATGGTCATTGCTCCCACGTGGGTGTTGCGAATCTGTTTATCCAGCCCCTCTTCGCCAGCTAGCACGCTTGCTCCCAAACCGTTTGCAATCAATCGGGGGGTTAGACTTGCGAGGTCGGAAATTTCCGGCAAGACCGTTAGTATTTCAATACCTTTCCGCTTGAGTGGTGGTTCAAGCTCGGAGTGGACGTGCTCGGGGTCTTCAGCCCGATTGACTATTACTCCTCGGACTTTAACGTCGAAGGACCGAAACAACCTGGTACATGCAATAATTCGATCCGCAACGAGAGAAGAATCTCCTTTCGCAACCAGAATTGTTTCAGCGTCTAAGCGGCGGGCGATACTTCCAGCCCCCAGTTCTGCGTATGTTCCATGAAAGCAGTTTCGAGGTCCTTCGACAATCAGACAATCTTTATCGTTTGCCAGTTGGTTATGCCGCTCCTCCAAGGACTGGAGAAGTTCTTCCTCGGTGTTACGGTTGTCTCCGGCCAGTTTCGGATAATTGTAAATCAGGGAGAGCTCATGAGGTGCCTGTTGGAGAGCGAGGGTTTGAGCGAAAAGCACAGAGTCCTTGTCCAAGGCGTCACTCTCCTGGTACTGTATCCGGTCCGCCCAGGGCTTGAAGTACCCGATCTTTAAGCCATTTTCCTTCCACTGTAGCGACTGGCCCAAGGCCACTGTAGTTTTACCTGCTCCGGCCCTAGTGGAGGTAATCATCAAAGTTTTCACGAACCCACCTCCGCTAAGGTGATGCTGCAATCTAGAACGGCCACTCCCTCTTCGCGCGGTTTGACCAGCAGGGGGTTTATATCCAGTTCGACAATAGCTTCCAGCCGAGTTACCAACCTTCCTACCCGGTAGAGGGACTCGGATAAAGCCTCGATATCTTTCCGACTCTCGTCTCGGGCTCCAAGGAGCAGTGGGTAACCTTTGATCTCCTGGATCATTTCCCTGATCTTTGAACGGCTTACAGGAGCAACTCTAAACACCACGTCCTCCAGTATTTCCACGTAAATACCGCCCAGACCAAACATCAAAGTAGCCCCGAACGTTGGGTCCTGGGAGGATCCAATGATCACTTCCCGGCCTTGTTCTTCCATAGCGTTCACCGATACACCACTGATATCCGCTTCGCGCACTCTCTCTGAGACTGAAGCCATGATAGCTCTGTAAGCTTGTCTTACCTCGGCTGGATTCTGGAGGTTAAGCTGGACTCCCCCTGCCTCCGATTTGTGCACGATATCTGCTGATTCAACTTTGAGAGCCACGGGATAACCAATCTTTCTCGCAGCCTCGAGGCACTCTTCTTGACTTCCCGCAAGTACAAAGGGGGGAACATATAATCCCAGCTCACTCAGGACTTCCTTGGCTTCCGTTTCCAGTAATTCCAGCCGCCCTTCTGAGCGTACGTCTTGAAGCAATTTCTTGATGCTATCCCAATCTACGTTGAGAGTTTCGCTTGCCTGATAGTCTGAAGTTTCTTCTGTTAAAGATTGCCACCTATAAAGCGCACCGAGAGCCCCCACTGCTTCCTCGGGTTCTTCGTAGGAAGGTATATCCACTTTGTTCAGGTACAATCTGGCTTCTGCAGCTGGTTTTCCTCCGAGAATTGAAATCGCCACGGGAATTCTTTCCTCGTGCTGGGCGTATTCGTCGGTAACCGCCCTGGCTATCTCCCTGGGGTCCTGATCGGCGGCCATGCAATAAAGTAAAACCAGAGCATCTACATCCTCTTCCGTGAAACAGGTTTTCACGGCCTCTGCATACTCTTTTGCCGTGGCCATGCCGGTCATGTCCACCGGATTTTTTGTCGACCCATATTCCGGAATCAGTGGATTAAACAATTCTTTCATTCGGCTTCTGTCATCGAGCAGTCGCAGCCCTTCGTCCTCACAGGCGTCAGTTGCCATCACTCCGACTCCTCCGCCGTTGGTTACAATAACTACGTTATCTCCCCTCGGCTCAGGTTGAGATGACACTATTTGAGCCCAGTTGAAGGCTTGATTGGCTGATTTCGCTCTTAAGATTCCGCTCTGCCGAAACCCCGCCTCATATATTTTGTCGGAGCCGGCTAGTGAGCCTGTATGGGATGCAGCGGCTTCTGCTCCTTTATTTGAGCGACCAGCTTTAATAGCAATTACCGGTGTATCGCGGGTGACCCTGCTTGCCGTTTTCAATAGGTCCCTACCCCGCTGAGTTCCCTCCAGGTAGAGAATGATTGCCTCGGTCTGTTGGTCTTCGCTCAAATAATTGAGTATCTCCACTTCTCCCAGATCCGCCCGATTGCCCAGACTGACAATTGCGGACATACCTATCTGCTCGGCAGTTGTTTTTTCGATAAGCGAAATTCCCAGTGCTCCTGATTGAGAAACGAGAGCTATGGTCCCGGGTTGAATGTCTCCGGGACCGAAAGTGGCATTCATGCCTGAGCCGCTGTAGTAAATTCCGAACACATTGGGGCCTAAAACCCTCATACCATGACGATGAGCAATGTTTACGAGTTCCTTTTCTTCCTGGAGTCTGCCGATCTCACTGAAGCCCGAGGTTACTACCACGGCAAAAGAAACCCCCGCGTTTCCTGCTTCTTCCAGGACTTCCGGAACCAGGGCTGCAGGAACCGCGATCAAGGCCAGATCAGGTGAACAGGGTAGTTCTTGGATGTTTGAGTATGTCTGATGGCTTAAAACTTCTTGGGCTTCGGGGTTTACAGGAAATATTCCTCCTTGATAGTTGCCCTCCGTCAAATTTTTAACCAGTGTGTGGCCAACTTTGCCAGGAGTCCTTGATGCACCTACGATGGCAACGTGGCGAGGCTGAAACAATCTGCCCACACTAGGGTTTTGGCAATTAATGTCTTTCATTATCTAGCAGTTCGACTCACCCTTGCCCGAGGTTATGTGGTATTCAGGATTCTCATTCCTGATTTAGAACAGTGGCATCCGGGCCTGCCTCCTGTGCTGAACAAAGGTCCATCTGAGGCCTGATCAATCTGCTCTATCACATGTAAATCTTTGGAGATTAGTACCCAACGGTGATATTAACTATTACCGACGGAAGAATCAATTTCAAAACATTGTCCATTTCGTTTGCCTAACCGGGTTCTCCGTCCCATTCCTTGGGGATAGACGTATGGATCATCCCCATTCATTTTTCCCTCCTCGCTAGCCCCAGGGACCATCAATCAGGTGGGAAACTGCAAATCCTTAGCTTTTCGAGTGTTCCCCACCCTACTTGGTAAATTTGCCCTCCTCTCATTAAACTTATGTAGCATTTTGTGTTTTCCCGAAAATTGCAATTATTCGAACTTGGATGATATTCGAAGGAATGTATTGGCGGCTAACTTCATGCCGCTGAGGTGATAAGGGGACCTATGGGAGGCAAAATCGAAGATGCACCGTGGTTCGCTAAACCTTTACGCACGGTCTATCAAGATCTGGAAACCACTGAAAAGGGATTACAATCTGCCGAGGCCGAGAAGAGGTTGGAGGAATATGGAACAAATAGTATAAAGGAAGACGATAGGACCGGGACTTGGAAGATTCTAATCTCCCAGTTCACTGACTTCCTCGTCTTCATTCTGTTAATAGCCGCCGCGGTATCTTTTTTCGCCGATCATCAGGTCGATTTCTATCTGATTTTATCCATCGTTGTTGCCAATGGATTGTTTGGCTTTATCCAGGATTGGAAAGCTGAACAGTCAATCCAGGCTTTGAAAGAAATGGCCGCACCCACCGCCGAAGTCTTAAGAGATGGTCAGAAGAAGGAAATCGCAGAAGACCATGTGGTTCCCGGGGATATTATTTTCCTGGGGCAAGGATCTACGGTCCCTGCAGATGCCCGTTTGCTAGATCAGGAAAGCCTGGCGGTCGACGAATCTGCCCTGACCGGTGAAAGTATTCCGTCCAGCAAAAGATTGGGTGTACTCGAGGATGATACTCCCCTGGCGGAAAGAGCTAACATGGTCCATAAATTTACGAACGTAGTCAGAGGTCGGGGGAGAGCAGTTGTTATTCACACGGGCATGGATACTGAAATTGGGAGCGTGGCGAGACAACTTCAAGACGTCGAATCGGAACCCAGTCCCTTCCAAAAGGACGTAAACCAATTTGGGAAGCGCCTGGGTGTTTTGATTTTGCTAATTTCTGCATTAATTGTCCCTCTCACCGTCCTGCTCCACGGCTCTTCCTGGCTGATTGCCTTTTTAACTGCAGTTGCACTGGCAGTAGCAGCCATTCCGGAAGGACTGCCTGCCGTTGTGACTCTGGCGTTGGCTCTCGGAACACGAAAGATGGTCAAAAGAAATGCCCTTGTTCGCCGGTTGCCTATTGTAGAATCCCTTGGTTCGGTAGATACCATCTGCACAGACAAAACGGGAACTCTGACGGAGAATGAGATGGTAGTTTCGGATCTTGTTTGCTGTAATTCTCATCTGAAAGTAAGCGGTGGTTATTCGGAGGAGGGGGGGATTACCAGCCTTAATAACGAAACCGCTCCGGACTCGGTGAGTCTGCTCCTCAAAACCGGAATGCTGTGCAACAATGCGGAAGTCAGGGACGGTACTTGGAAGGGGGATCCGACGGAGATTGCTCTCTATCAATCGGCCCAGAAATGGGGGTTGGAAAAGGATGAGGTTGAAGAAGAACTCCCCCGGATTCGAGAAATTCCATTTTCTTCCAAACGAAAGCGGATGACCACCCTACACAGGGGTACTGAAGCAGATTACGTGTTTATGAAAGGAGCCCCGGACACAGTACTGAAAAGGTGTTCGACAAGCTTGACCTCTGAGGAAGAAAAGGAGCTGACGAACAAACGCAGGGAGAAAATCGACCAGGAGAATGCTCGATTGGCCCGAAAGGGTCTGAGGGTTCTTGGTTTTGCGTTCAAAAAAGTTGGAAGAAGATCTTTGGATGAGGCTGAACCCCAGGCACTCGAGTCCGACTTGACTTTCCTGGGACTTCAGGGGATGCTCGATCCCCCGCGAAAAGGAGTCGAGGAGGCAATTCAGGACTGTCGAGAAGCCGGAATCAGAACGGTTATGATTACCGGAGATAATGCCCTGACCGCTGAAACAATAGGCAAACAGCTGGACTTCGGCGGAGAAGTACTGACTGGCCAGGAGTTGGACCGGATTTCCGACGACCAACTTCGCCAAAAGGTAAAAGAAGTAGATATATTTGCTCGGGTTTCGCCCTCGCACAAGGTAGAGATTCTCCAAGCGTTTAAAGATCTCGGTCACGTAGTTGCCATGACTGGGGACGGGGTAAACGACGCCCCCTCTCTGAAACTATCGGATATCGGCATTGCCATGGGAATCCGAGGAACTGACGTGACTAAGAGAGCCTCGGACATGGTGTTACTTGATGACAATTTCAAATCAATCAGAGATGCCGTTGCGGAGGGAAGAGCGATTTTCGATAACATCCGCAAGTTTGTCAACCTCCTGCTTTCAGGCAATCTGGGGGAAGTACTGACTGTCTTCTTGGGTACTTTAAGTGGGCTCGGGTTGCCCCTTACCGCGGTAATGTTGCTATGGGTAAACCTTCTAACGGATGGTTTGCCTGCCCTAGCTTTAGGGGCCGATTCCCGAAGCGAGGGAGTTATGAAGAGAAGTCCGGCGGGCAATGCTCGCGGGGTAGTTAATCGACGAATGATCTATTCTATAGTGGGTATCGGGATCTCGATAACGGTAATTATGATTGGCTCATTCGCCTATTTGTCCTCCGATCTTCGGCTAGCCAGAACCGTAGTCTTTACTGAGCTAGTTTTGCTTGAGATGATTGAGATCTGGTTTATCCGCCGCCGGTTCGGTAAGCCGGTTCGACGCAATTATTGGCTCAGTCTCTCAGTGGCCCTGTCGGTGGGTCTCCAACTTGTATTATTGTACTCTCCCTTAAATCGTTTCTTCGGGGTTGTACCCCTTGGGCTTTACGATTGGCTATTTGTTATCGCCGGCCTGTCCGCTTTTTCGCTCTTCATGCTTCCTTACTCTTATATTGGGGATAGGCTCTTCGGCCGCGAGAGCGGTTTGCAGACCCAGGGGTGAATCTAGTAATATACTATGAACAATTATATTAGAGAGGTGAAGGCAAGTGTCTGCAAGTCTAAATTTAGTGGTCCTGATTGGGAATTTAACTGCCGATCCAGAACTTCAATATACGCAGTCCGGTATTGCACGCACAAATTTCTCCATTGCCATCAATCGCCAATATCGCGACAGTAACGACGAATTACAGGAGGACACCACCTTTGTCCCTGTGGTTACCTGGAGGGATCAAGCGGAAAACTGCGCCACTTATTTGAGCAAGGGTAGATCGGTAGCTGTGGTGGGTCGACTGAGGCGCAGGAGGTGGGAAAACGACGAAGGTCAAGCTCGCTGGTTTACGGAAGTCGTGGCCCGAAACGTTCAATTTCTTGGAGGTGGGGGTCAGAGCGATTTCAAGAAGGAAGGCGGTTCTCAGGATTTCGGTTCTCAAAAAGAGTCTTCCACGCAACAAAGCGGGGCCGCGGATCAAGGAAGCGAAGACGACGAAGAAATCCCCTTCTGAGGCTAGATCGGTCTTTACCAGGTTAGTTTGTCCTTAACTACCGTAAAAAACCCGTCGTGATCCTGCGGTAGCAGAACCTCGGTGGTCCGTTCGGAGCGGGTGACGGAGAAAATGTCTCCTGCTACAATCGAACCCTGGGCATCCCCATCGCCAACTACTAAACAGTCGTTTTTTGGGGTTATCTTAACTTCGCTTTCGGCCGAACAGATTATCGGCTTTGTCCCCAGTTTGTGAATACCTAAGGGGCAGATGGAAATTGCCTGGGTGCCCGGGGTAATGAGCGGCCCCCCTGCTCCCAGAGAATAGGCAGTGGACCCGGTAGGGGTGGAAACGATGATTCCGTCACCCGGATAATCGCCGACTACTTCGTTGTCTATCTCCAGCTGGAGCTCCACAAAGCCGGTGACGGAGGGACGAGTGAAAAAGAATTCGTTTAGTACCGTTTGCCCACCATTTGCACCCTTGCAGAAACCACTCCCTTTCAAACGCATAAGCTTTCTCCGGTGAGTCTCTCCCTTTGTCGCCTTTTCCAAACTGCTGGTCAACTGGGGCAGCTGGACGCTAGCAAGAAAACCTAAACTTCCTAAATTCACACCTAGCAAAGGGACAGAGAAGCCCGCGGTGGAGTCAGCGGCTTTGAGAAATGTTCCATCGCCACCCAAGGTCAGGATTAGAGGCTCCCTGGCATCGGTAAGGGCCTGACGCAGCTTCTCCTTCGTTTTCGTGGTTTCGACCTCAATCGCTCGCGATTCACTCCACTGCTTTACCGTTGTCACGGCTCGGTGAAACTCTTCGTTTTCCTTCAATCCGAAGATTACGAGTCTTGAAAAGTTCATAGCGACATGTGGCTCCTTTTTACCTGTTATATTGGTAATCTTTCACTCAAAACGCCATCTACATAAAACTCGTTCCAAGACATCAATTGCCAGGTACAGAATCAAACCCAAAAGAGCCAGCGCAACAATTCCCGCAAATACGTCCGGATAGGCAAAAACCTTCCAGGTACTACTCACATAATATCCCAATCCTCGGTTTGCATAAGAGGTCTCTGCCAGATAGAGGGACGCTACACCGATCCCAACGCTGACCCGAAGACTGGCTAGAATCCCCGGGAGAGTGGCAGGCAGTACCACGTGTCGGTAGAGCTGAGCTCTCGTGGCCCCCGCACTTTTGACTGCGAGTACTGGGTCCTCGGGGATATTTTTGGCCGCATCTCGGGCACTTATCAAGATCTGGAAAACCACCACCAGGAAGACGAAGAAGATTCTCGAAAAGTCACTCAATCCCAGCAGGATAAGTACCACGGGTAAAAATACAACTTTGGGGATGGGGTACAGTAAGTAAATGATTGGAGATATTAAGTCATCGACGTTCTTCTCAAACCCTACCCATAGACCAATCGAAGAACCGAGGAGTGCTGCTACAGACAGTCCCGCGGACAAGCGGTAGGCACTCACAAAGAAGTGATGGGTCAGCTTGTCCCAGCTTGCTCGAATGGCCTCAAAGGCCACTAAAGGGTCGGGAAGGATCGAGCTCTTAGCCCCTGAGGAGAAAGATTGCACAGCTGCGCTGGCGATCCACCAGAGGATCAAAAGCAGAACCAAGCTGATCAGGTATCTTTTAATTTCCCTCATTGAACGATTTCACGCAAATTTCGAACCTGAGAGTAAAACTCTTCGGTTCGCCTATAGTCGACTGTCCCAAATCCAGAGTTTGGCAGTATGGTGCTAACGTTTGCGGGCTGCTTAGTTAAAACCACAATGCGTTCGCCCAGAAAAACTGCTTCCTCTAGATTGTGAGTGACCATAATCATGGTCAGTTCGTTTTTTTGCCACAACCTCAAAATAACGTCTTGTAAACGCTCGCGGATGAACTCATCGAGTGAAACTAGAGGCTCATCCATAAGGAGAACGCTAGGGTTGACGGCCAGAGCTCTGACCAGCCCCAATCTGCGCTTTTGTCCTCCCGACAGATGCGAAGGGTAGCGGTCACGGTATTCCCAGATCTGGAGGTCTTTCAGCAGGGTCTTTACCCGTTGTCTGCCGCTTCTCCCGCGGATTTGAACTCCGAGTAGGGCGTTTTCTTGCACCGTTTTCCACGGAAGAAGGCCTATGTTTTGTAAAATTAGTGCCGTTTCACCCTTCGGCTCCACCTTTATTGTCCCCTTTGTGGGCTCTTTCAGTCCGGCAATGGCGTGGAGTAAAGTTGTTTTGCCACATCCAGAAGGGCCAATTATGGAGAGGCTTTCGTCGGTCTTAACCCGGAGGTTAAAGTCTTTGATTACTTGATTTCCCCCATCCACGACATAATCCACGTGAAGACCTTCGATGGCAATCATGAAATCAATTAATTCTAGCAGATGATAGGGTCAATTCTTCAAAAACAGGGGGTTCACTTACCAATTCTCGCGCTGATAACCAGCCAGTCAAAGACCTGTAGTCTTTACTGGGAAGGGTGTCAGGGGGGTGGAAGTGGGGCAGGGAAAACATTTCTTCAAAATCCTTGGGCAAAGTAGTTTCTTTCAGGGTTCCTTCCATGCCGGGCATGGTGGCAGCAATGATGTTCATAGTATGCTTCAATAACAGGGATTTTGAAGCTTCGTTCGTCTCCTGGGCAGCCGCAGCCCAAGCTTTGGCAAAACGATTCACGGCATCCGGATGCCGATTGAGAAATTGGTTATTGAAAACTACTACGTTTGGCAAAAGATCAGTCTCAGGGTAGCTGGATAACAGATTCCCCCGACCTTCACCGAAAAGAGGGTTTTTAAGGGCTAAGGTCAGTAACGGCTCTGGAAGAACTGCTGCCATAAATTCCCCCATTAGCAGATTCATCATTACCCTGACCAGGTTGGATCCGGGGAGATAATATTTGTTCTGCTGAACTTGAACGTCCTGAGACTCCAGAAGACGATCCGTAACGTAGTGGACATCACTGTCCATCTCCAGGACGATCGAATTTTTAGGTGCCTCATCTAGAGTCCTCAATAATTGTTTCATGGTGGTGATCTCACTTTGAGATGAGGAAATCAATCCCAGGTACCTCTCTTCTCGTGAGGGCAGAAAGATTTGATAAGCCACGCTCAGCTGCTGACCTCCCCGGGTGTATGCCAGTATGGAACTGGTCAGATCTGTAATACAACAGTTTGCGCCTCCAGACCCTCCCTGAGCAACCAACATGGCTCCATCGCTGTTACCTTCAGTAGCAGTCAGTTTTAGGTCGAGACCGTGGTTTTCGAAAAGGTTGCGTTCTTGTCCCAACACAACCGGCAAGGAGCACATTGACGGGGGGTAAGCCAGCTTGAGCTTGATAGTCTCAGATTGAGCAGCTAAGACGTTGTGCTTTCTCCAGAAGGTTCCTGCTAGGAAGGCAAGCGAGACACCAGTTCGAGAAAGGAATTCTCTCCGAGTCAATCTGCTGTCCATTGGTGGTTAACTCCTGTCCAAACCTCAGTTTTGCCCAGAAAAGTCGGATACCCCGAGTAACAATTCTCTTGACCCCGCGGGAATTACCCGCCAGGTCATCAAGGATTATAATTCAACGGGTCAGTGCTATCAATTCCGGTTTTTGCCGATTCTGGAGGGGGTTTAGTCCGGTATAGTAAAGACGTTGGCTAAAATCTCAGACCCGATATTATAAGAATAGACGTGTGACTGCTGTTAGGCCTTTTTAAACAAGGAAAAGAGCAGCTTGACCGTGGATGGTTCCTGTGAGTAGGTTTCACCCGGATCCGTACGGTTGCATAGTATTCTATACGATACCGAAAAAGAGCGGTTACTGGGGCAGATCGTTGACCGCACGTTCGGCATCGGCGTTTAAGACGTCCGCGTAGACCTGGGTAGTTTGGATGGAAGAATGCCCTAGTTGAGATTGGACCAGCCGGAGGTTGTAGTTGCTGGACTTATACAACATCGAGGCATAGGTATGACGACAACTGTGGATGGAAAAACGCTCTGGAATTCCGGCTCTCCGGGCCCATCGCTTGAATACATGATAAATCGCTTGTCTGCTCATTCGGGGTGAACCACCGCGCCAGGAGGCGAATAGAACGTCCTTTGGATCTGTACCTTCCCTCCGAGCTTCCTTCCAGTCAAGGAAGTCCAGAAGGTGTCTTCTCAGCTCCTTTCCAATGGCTACTCCCCTTTTCTTGTCTCCTTTACCCTTTCTAACAATTATTGATGACTGTCCTTGATGGAGCAGCAGATCGCGAATCCGGAGATTGCAGAGTTCGGAAGCTCTCAGACCGGCGTCCAGTGCTACATGCAGTATAGCCCAGTCACGTACGGGGACTTTGTTCCCTCGTTTTTTGGCCTGCTGTGCCCTACTGCGGCAAACCTCTTTGAGTCGTTGCACTTGCTCTTGACTCATAAAGTCTTCTCTGGTGACGTTTAGACTCATAACAATGCAATGATAAAGATGAATATCCCCAAAGGAATGACATGTGGCCGGCGAGTAGGGGAAGTTAGTAATTATTTAACAAAAGATACCTTTTGTTAAATAATTCTGTTATTTCCGATCTATTCGACGATATAGAGTCAAGACATTCATGTAGGAGAATCAATATGGAGAGGCCTGCGCTACTATCCTGGAACGTAGGGATTTCGTAGATTAGTGTTTGAAATAGGGTGGATGGCCTAAAGATCCTTAGATTTCGTATTCTTCGATAATCGATTTCTCCTGCTCGCCGTCGCCAACAATTCTGACCTTGATCTCTATTTGATCGGCAATAGTGGAATTCAGAAGTTTTCTTTTAAACAGGTTGTCTACCTGGAAAATGCCCGCTGAATTGGACATGGTAATTACTACTCGGACCGGTTTTGACTCTCCTTTACTTATGGAGACCCCGTCGATTGAGAGGGCTGAGACGGAATGAATCGTCACCTCTCCTTCATTGAAGGGGATTCGAGCTCGCCCCTCGGCCATATCTAGAGCGTCAGCCACCTTGAGAATCCCCGCCTCCAGGGTAAGAGGCTCCACGCCTGTTTTATGGGCATAGATGGCATGCAGTGTCTCGCCTTCGATAATCGCTTGAGAGTAAACTGAGTATAACTCCCCTACAAGTTCCCCGATCAGGCTGGAGGCTAAGGGTATTGCGAATTCCTCATGCGATCGCCGATGAACTACATGGCCGAGATCGTGAAGGGCCGAAGACAACAGGAGGATCACTTCAGCATCCTGATACCCAAGCTCGTAATCTTTTTCCAGACTGGACTTCAGGTCCGCCTCCCTAAAAAGACGAAAAATCCTCAGTGCGGAATTGGCGACAATCTTGGAGTGAACCGGACCGTGATCGTTGATCGACAGCCGATCCACCGCATTCTTATTCGCTACCTCCCAGAATCCTTGAAGCCGGGAATTGTCGGCAATCGCCTGCACAACCTTTTCAAGTTTAGTATTTCCTCTAATGGGAACATTGAATTCCACCTAAAGAACACCTCCGGTTGTCACAGCCAGGCCTGCCACCAGGGATCCTCGACCTCATTTAAGTCGACTCCACTTGCTTCCTTGTCCGATCTGTTTTGTAATTGGAAAACCAGGTCCCGCAAAAACCGCACCTCCGAGCGAAGATATTCCTTCAGGTCGGTTTCACTGGGAGCGTTACGGTTCTCTACAGTTCCGGACAGATCCTTCTCTTTTCCGAAATCTCCGCTGGGACGGTGTTCAGCCATAACTGTCTCAGCTGCTTCAGAGAGGAGTAATCCACTCTCGTACAAATCCTGTAACCTTTTGAGAATTTTCACCCCTTCATCTGAGATCAACATTTCGTTATTATCTCCTCGCCGAATATAGTCTCTTATAATATCCTGGACAGCTCCAATCCGATTTCTGACCTGATGCACCGTCTCCAGTCCCAAGGTTTCCCTGAGTTGTTTTACAGTTTGAATACGAGCCACCTCCTCGAATTGCTGGTTGAGCGATGTAATGATAAGCCATCTGCCCTTCAGGGCCAAAACTGAGTTTTCACCAGTGGTCGGCCGGTAAAATTGAAAAGCGCCTAAAAAGGCCAAAAACACGGCGCTTGAGGGGCTCTCTGCCAGTGATTATAATTATTTAACTTAAGCGTGTTGGGGTGATTTCGATGCCAGACAACGAACCGGTTCGGCTTAAGGTTGCTGGAGCCAATCAGCAGGACTTTGGAAAGGGAATTGCCAGGATAGATTCTGCCGTGATGAGCAAACTAGGATTGAGCCGAGGGGACATCATTGAGATTAATGGCAAGGATACAACTGCCGGAATTGCAATTGAGAGCTATTCTCAGGATCAAGGTTTGGACATAATTCGAATTGACGGTTTAATGCGAACCAACGCGGGTGCAAGCATCGGGGACTACGTCGAAATCAACAACATCGAACCCGAAGAAGCTAAAAAGGTCACTATTGGCCCAGCCCATGACAACCTCCGACTTTCGGGAACAGGAAGTAGCTTAAAACAGGTTCTTCTGGGCCGACCCGTGGTAACCGGGGATATCCTCTCCACCACTATCCGACGCTCTAAAAGTCCTTTTGGTAGCGACTTGATGCAGGAGAGTCTATTCAAAGAGATTTTCGACTCCAGCAGCTTTGGCCTTGGAGAGATTAGATTGCGGGTAACTGGCACTAGCCCTGGGGGCATCGTACAGGTGACCAGCAATACCCAGCTGGAGCTTGAATCTGAGTTTCGGGAGATCAAAGAACAGGAAGAGACCATTGGCGTCACTTACGAAGACATCGGGGGGCTGGAGGACGTCGTCCAAAAAATCCGAGAAATGGTGGAGTTACCCCTGAAAAACCCCGAGTTATTCGATCGTCTGGGTATCGACCCCCCAAAAGGTGTCCTCCTTCACGGTCCGCCGGGCACCGGAAAAACGCTCCTGGCCAAGGCCGTGGCCAATGAAACTGACGCTCACTTCAGCTCTATAAACGGACCTGAGATCATGAGCAAATATTATGGAGAGTCAGAACAGCAGCTGCGCCAAGTGTTCGAGGAAGCGGCGGAGAACTCCCCGGCAATAATTTTCATCGATGAACTCGATTCGCTGGGTGTCAAAAGATCTGAAGCTTCAGGCGAAGTAGAACGGCGCGTCGTCGCTCAGCTACTCTCTCTTATGGACGGGCTGGAACCGAGAGAAAATGTGGTAGTAATTGCTGCCACAAACCGAGTCGAGGCCATTGACGAAGCTCTTCGCCGTCCTGGCCGATTCGATCGGGAAATTGAAGTCGGGGTGCCTGACGCAGAAGGTAGAAAAGAGATCTTTATGATCCACACTCGAGGTATGCCTCTACATGAGGATCTGGACCTCGACGAATTCGTCAACTTGAGTTATGGATTTACGGGCTCCGACATTGAAGCCCTGTGCCGCGAGTCGGCGATGAATGCTCTCCGTAGGATTTTGCCGGAAATTGATATCACAGAGCAATCTATTTCGAAAGAAACTCTCGAAAACCTGGTAGTAACTCGAGAAGACATGAACCAGGCTTTTAAGGGTATTAAGCCAAGTGCCCTGAGAGAGATTTTAGCCGATGTCCCTAACGTTTCCTGGGAAGACATTGGAGGCCTGGGAGACATCAAACGAACTTTAAAAGAAGTCGTCGAGCTGCCTTTAAAAAACCCTGAATCGTTCCGGAGGATTGGAATCGAGGCCCCGAGAGGAGTGCTGCTCTATGGTCCTCCCGGTACGGGAAAAACCATGATGGCCAAAGCCGTGGCCAACGAAAGCGATGCCAACTTTATTACTGCTAAGGGAAGCGATCTGTTGTCTAAGTGGTACGGAGAGTCTGAACAACGCATCGCTAGGGTTTTCTCCAAGGCTCGTCAGGTAGCTCCCTCGGTTGTCTTTCTTGACGAGCTTGACGCTCTGGCCCCTCAGCGAGGTGCGGCGGCAGGGGAGCCACACGCGACGGAGCGGATTGTGAATCAGCTGCTTTCCGAACTGGACGGTATGGAGGAGATGCGCGGGGTAGTGGTAATTGGAGCCTCCAATCGCCCCGACATCATTGATTCAGCGCTCCTTCGTCCAGGAAGGTTTGATGAGTTGGTTCACGTGCCAGTTCCGGACCTCGAGGGAAGGCGAAAAATCTTCCAAATTCACACCGATCAAATGTCTCTCGATCCGGGGGTCAATCTGGACAAATTAGCAGATATCACAAAAGATTACACGGGAGCGGATATAGCCTCGGTCTGCAAGAAAGCAGGAAGGCTGGCCCTTCGCGAGGATTTAGAGACAAGCGCTGTAAAAATGGAACATTTTATTGCCGCAATTGACGAGACTTCGGCTTCAGTAACCTCCGAAGCTAGACAGCGATACGAGAACATAGAACGCAAGTTACGGGAAAAGGCCGGGGGAAGTGAGATAGGATTCCAGCCAGAAAATGAAAAGGAAGCCGAAGGGTAGAGAACCTATTGGATAAGGTTACACCTTCTGATAGCAACAGACCGGCGGCGGGTCAACCGCCGCCATTATTGTGTAATTGTGTAATACATTACCCGGAGGAGGACTTTTGTGTACAGATCAAATGTATGTGGAGAGATTGGGTTAGAAGAGGTCAGCGAGTCCATTTCATTAAGCGGCT
Source organism: Candidatus Acetothermia bacterium (assembly GCA_046543285.1). Classification (GTDB taxonomy): domain Bacteria; phylum Bipolaricaulota; class Bipolaricaulia; order M55B111; family M55B111; genus JBKGZS01. The sequence goes on from JBKGZS010000006.1 coordinate 18,860, forward strand.
GGATCGATAATCGGCGGGACTTGGGAGGCCTTACCTTCGTTGATTTACGCGATCACAGTGGAGTTATCCAGCTATTATTCAGCCCGGAGCGCGAGCGTCTCAAGGCTGAGGCCCAAGAACTTAACCGTGAAGACGTAGTAACCGTATCGGGAAAAGTCGTGAAAAGGGATCCAGAGAACGTGAACCCTGATCTAGCAACTGGGGAGATTGAACTGGAGGTTACAGATCTTGAAATTCTAAATACCTCAGAGATTCCACCTTATTTTCCAAACTCCAAAACCCACGACAGCAAAGAAGTAACCAGGTTAAAATACCGCTACCTCGATCTCAGAGGGGAGCGTATGCAGGCCAATATTCGCCTCCGCAATGAAGTTTTCCATGGGATCCGTAATTTTTATCAGAATCACGGTTTTACCGATATCGAAACGCCCATCCTGACCAAAAGCACTCCCGAGGGAGCCCGCGATTTCCTGGTTCCTTCTCGAATTCATCGAGGGAAATTTTACGCTTTGCCTCAGTCACCACAATTATTCAAACAGCTGTTGATGATCGGGGGCTTCGATCGCTATTTTCAGATAGCGAAATGTTTTCGCGACGAAGACCTTCGAGCTGATCGTCAGCCGGAATTTACCCAGCTCGATGTCGAGATGGCATTCGTGGAAGAAGAAGACGTGACTTCAATTACTGAGCGGATGCTTCGGAAGGTATTCCAGGAAACCGCTGGAATTGTCCTGCCCAAATTTCCCCGCCTCACCTACGAGGAAGCGATGGACTGTTACGGCACGGACAGACCGGATCTGCGCTTCGATTTACACCTGGTGGATGTATCCGAGATTCTAGCCCAATCCTCCTTTAAAATCTTTTCTGGTACAGTAGCTGAGGGTGGATTGGTCAAAGGGTTGCGCATCCCTAAGGGAGCTGACTATTCCCGCTCATCCTTAGATTCTCTCGAAGAACGGGCTGTGGAACTGGGTGCCCAGGGTCTGATATGGGGGTCAATCATAGAAGGGGATATCCAGGGGTCGTTTAGCGAATACTTAAGTGAGAAGGAGAAGGAGGGTTTGATCAAGGAATTCGAAGCCAGGAACGGAGATTTGATCTTGCTGGTTGCCGACCAGAAAGAAACAGCAAATCAGGTCTTAGGCTCCTTGCGAAAATTAGTTGCGGAAAAAGAAGACTTGGTTCCTGGTGACAAATGGAGTCCGTGCTGGATCGTGGATTTTCCCCTATTCGGTAAAGAGGAAGAGGAAATAGCGAGCGAACACCACCCATTTACTGCCCCTAAAGACTCCGACGCAGCTTCTTTGCTCGATGCTCCTTTGGAGGCCACTGCTAAGGCTTACGACGTGGTACTAAACGGAGTAGAATTGGGTGGAGGCAGCATACGGATCCACCAGAGGGAACTACAACAGAAAGTGTTTGAAGTTCTGGGGATTTCTCCAGAGGAAGCGGAGTCAAAATTCGGCTTCTTTCTTAAAGCTCTGAACTACGGTGCTCCTCCACACGGCGGCATTGCTCTAGGCCTGGATAGGATGATCATGTTGATGGCCGGTGAAAACAACATCAGAGACGTAATCCCCTTTCCCAAAACCGGCATGGGTCAATCTCCGTTGACCGGAGCCCCCATAGAAGTCAGCAAAGAACAACTCTCCGAGCTGGGAATATCTATAAAAGATTAGAGGTTTAAAGTTTCACAGAGCCCCCACAGCCCGCCCAGTTGTCCCGCTGGGAAGGCAGCAACGTACTGGGAAGCATAAGGCCGGGGGGCCCGAGAGGCCGAGAGGCAATCACTTAAGCGAGCGCTTAACCCAGCCGTGTAGCGAGACCGGAGGCGTTGAATGCGGTTAGATAGTCCTTAGTTCGCTGATAAGTCTTGTCAAAGATTTTTTCTCTGTAGCTTTTATCGACGTTGACCATCTGTTCCTTGAAGGCCTGGAAAGCGTATTTTATAGAAGACTTGCCGTTGTCTTTAAGCCACTGCTGCATCTCTTCCTGTAGTTTCCTCGGGAGATTTTCATAAACTATATCGGAAAAGTTGGTGGCGACATTGGCCTTTTTGATCTCATGTTCTGGGAATTGATGCAGGATTTCCATCGAGGTACCAGAAGTTCCATGCTGGGCTATTCCGCATACTCCGTATTGGCCTATTGCTCTGGCTATGTCATAGGTTCGACGGAGATGTATGTGAGGCCATTCTTGCTCGCCATAGTGACCATGTTTGGAGCCGTTATTGATGGCCAAAATGTGAGGCTGAATATCTTCTTCGGTTAACCTTTGAACGAAATAGGCAGATTCTCCTACCTCGGAGATATTCCCTTCTTTGATTTCGCCCACTTCCACCTCGAGGCCCAGACCCTTCTCGACGATGGGCCGGGCAAACTCTAGAGTGGCCTCCAAATTTCGCTCAAGTGGCAAATAAGAAGCATCGATACTGAAGGAACTGTAACCGTGCTCCAATCCCTGATTCCGAAACTCTATCGTAGTTTTTCTCTCTTCTTTAGTTCCCCCGGCACGGCCGAAAGTGTTGTGGTCTTCGTGAAGAAAATACGTCGGATTTCCTACCTTTTCAGCGTATTTTTCAGTCAACTTGCTCAAATCTTCCGGGGCCAGTCCCGTATAGCAGGGGTCAAAACTCTCGGTTTTGGCCAGTTCGATGGCAACAACGCTGTTTTGCTCCTCCACAGCGGCCAGAATCGGTTTGATTGACAATTCAGAGCGGGTATTTGCAGCGAGTACTGTGACAGGTACATCTCCAACAGCACGCCATACCTCAGCACCATTTACTTTCATATTAATCACCCTTAAATTTTATGGTCAACAAATTTCACAGCCGTTGCCATTCAAAATGACAGGGGAAGAATCGAAACGACGGTCAATTCAATTAAGAAGCGTCGCTGGATAAGTTAATAAAGTATATCTTCAGACGGAACTTAACTCAATAGCCGTAGGGAGGCTTCGTACTATTTCCCAGGGACTAACCAGCAACCAGTTGAGAAATGTCGATCAGATGAGTTATTCTCCACTGGACACCGTGAACAGCAAAATGGACACTTTACTGAAAAAGATAAAAAACCTTTTTCGCAGACGCCCCCCCCGCACAGGTATTGCCCTGGGTGGCGGCGGGGCAAGAGGGTTGGCGCATATTGGTGCCTTACAGGTAATGGAATCTCACTCCGTGCCCATAGACTTCATCGTGGGGACTTCCATGGGAGCAATTGTCGGAGCAGCGTATTGCCAGACCTCTTCAGCAAAGGAGGTCTTGGCTCGGGCAAAGAACTATTTTGAAAACCGTACTCACCAGGAGAGGGTGCTTAAAAAGCAATTGGGATTATCGCCGGACAGCAGATTGGCTCGTTGGAGAAAATCTTTTTCGCATTCCTATTTTCTGCTCCGCAATTCGGACCGCGAAGCACTCGTGGAGGAAAAACTTCTCCGGGAGCTGGTACATGGTCTGGTAGAGGAAGGTGAAATTGAAGATACCAAAGTTCCCTTCTGGGCCGTGGCAGTAGATCTGCTCTCCGGTAAAGAGAATGCGTTGACCAGGGGATCTGTTCGCAGAGCGGCTAGAGCAAGTGCCTCTCTGCCCGGAATTTTTCCTCCAGTAAGGGTCGACGGGCAGCTACTGGTGGATGGTGGGGTGACTAAAGTCTTACCCGTAAGCTATGCCGCCCAGTGGGGTGCCGACGAGGTTATTACTGTGGACGTCAGTAAGGAGATTGAAGAGTCCGAAGCACCGGCCAAGGGTTTGGATATACTTTTTCGGGTTAACGCCATTGCCAGAAACCGGTTAACGGAACTCGATAAGTCTGCGGCCAGCCTCATTATTAGGCCGGAAGTAGACGACTATCAATGGTACGAATTTTCCAAATATGAAGAAATAATCGCCCGGGGGCGAGAAGCCGCTCGACGTGCCCTCGAGAGGTGATACTATCCCCCTTCCGGTTCTTGCTGGGGTCCAGCACCATATGTGTCTCGGTCCCGCCCTGGGGTTCCCGAGAGAGTTTTGCAGCCCAAAGGCACCTGGCAAGACGAACATCGATACCGGCAGCGAGCGGACCAGCTGGCCGCGGGATTCAAAAATTATTTTTGGGAAACTTACGACTCTAAAGACCTTTATAAGTTGATAAGTGAACAAGGCCCAAACCCTTGGATATAACTCAGGCGGCTCTTCAAGTTGAGGGCAGCTCAGCTATTTATAAAGGGTTTTAACACCCCGAGCCACAACACCCTCTTTTACAGGACTTCCATATAGCTTTGGAGTAGCTTTTGGGTCACTGCGGAGGCGGAATATCGCTCAGCCATAGCAATGGCTTGTTCTCCCTTAGAATGTCTGAAAGAACTGTCTTCGAGCAATTCAAGGACTCGATTTGCAAAAGTGTCCGAGTCCAGCGGAACGAGAAAGCCCCCGCAATGGTTCTGTAGAAAATCCCTTATCCCCGGACTGTCAACGGCCACTACCGGAGTACCCATGGCAAATGCCTCTAAGATGACCAAGCCCTGAGTTTCGGTTAAGGAGGAGAAGACAAATACATCAGCAGCTCGATAATGAGCTGCTAGCTTCTTTCGATCATTGATGTAGCCAGGAAAATGAACCTTTTCTCTAATCCCCAAACTCTCTGATCTAGCTACGAGCTTCTGACGTCCCCGCCCTTCGCCGACCATAATTAAATGTGCCGAAGACCGGTGATCTTCTATTTTAGCAAAGGCATCAAGGAGAAATCCGAGATTTTTTTCACTCCCCAGTCGTCCCACGTATAGCAACATATCCTCCTTGGTGCTCAGGGAATAATTTTCCCTCACTCCGTAGTTACGATCGGCAATTTTTGGCAGATCGACTCCGGTGGGCAGTACCTCAACTGGAGGGTCAATAGTGTAGGAGCGGACAACCTTTTTAATGTCCCTGGAAGGGACGAAAACTTTTCGAGCTCCACGAGTTTGTCGTTGGGCGTAAAGCTGGGCTATCTTGAAAGACAAAGAGGAGGTGGTTAAAGGCAGGTAGTGTTTGAAGTATCGTTCCAGGTGGGTGTGATATGTGACAAAATGTGGAATCCCGTGTTTTTCAGCCACCCCTCTCGCAGCACCGCTCATCAAGGTAGGTAGATGAATATGCAGAACGTCGATGGAGGGAAGAATTTTTTGAAACAGAGGCTTAGCTTTAAAAGGATTGGAAAGACGGTAATCAGGGACCAAGGAGCATTGAAAGGAAGGAATTTCAATTACACGTTTCTCCTCAGACCTGTTTTTCGGGTAAGCAGGGCAGAAAATTACTACTTCCTGCCCCTCTGCTTCAAGTTGTCTGGCAAAAGATGAAACGGAGGTGCTCACCCCGCCGGGAGCCGGTCTGTAGGCCTCAGTTACGAACGCAATTTCCATATATGATAAAATATCACAGGTTCCGGACGGGTGCAAGGATCAATTTAGGTAAGGGCCAGAATCAGACCGAAATTCTTTGCGGTGGAAAATCAAGCGAGGTCGGAACAACCCCTTGTTTGTGGAAACCAAGAAGTGTTCCTATAATTGTGTTCGAAACTCTACAACCGAACGCACGGTCAATCAGTGCTGGCATCTCGCCGTATGTTGACTGTCCGCTATCGTCCGGCAAGCTTCATCTACTAAACCATATCCAAGTAAGGTCAACAGGAGGATTATGAAATTTTTAAGATTTAGTCCCGAAGGAAGTTCCCAGGTTCTCCAGGGGAAAATGAGTGATGGAGAAGCAGTTATAACTGAAGACACCGAGTATCCCCTTTCTGAGGTCACTCTCCTCCCTCCCGTACACCCCAGCAAAGTAGTATGTGTGGCACTAAATTACAGGGGGCACGCAGAAGAGACGAACTCTCCTGTTCCCGATCGCCCATCCTTTTTTCTCAAACCGCCCTCTGCCGTGGTCGGACCTAATCAATCGATTCACCGCCCCTCTGCCGATCGTGTGGACTATGAGGCGGAGATAGGTGTGTTGATCGCCGAAACCTGTAGAGACGTAGAGGAATCGGAAGCGTTGGATTACGTCTGGGGTTACACCTGCTTCAATGATGTCTCAAATAGAGATGCCCAGAGCTGGGAACAAAACTGGGTTCGTGCCAAGGGCTTTGACACTTCGGCTCCTCTCGGTCCCTGGGTTGCAACACCGGATGAGATGCCCGATCCCATCCCGGTAGAATCTTATCTAAACAGTGAAAAGAAACAGAGTTCGGACTCCTCAGATATGATATTCTCGATTCCCACCCTTATCGCAGAAATTTCCCAGTTCATGACCCTCCACAGGGGGGATTTACTCGCAACGGGCACCCCCCCTGGTATCGGTCCCCTGGAAGCCGGAGACCAGGTATCGATCAAAGTAGGGGGAGTCGGAACCCTGACAAACGGAGTCATTTAGTACCCGAAGGAGTTATCTTATCCTCCCAAAACCTCTAGCTTCAGATCTTTCGAAATAAAAATGATTAGGTAAAATTTATCAGGGTAATCGGAAGGATAAATTTCGGGTTAGAAAAGTACCCAGGCTAGGTTAGTTCAGAGCCTTGTCGGTTCATAGGTGGTGTAAGCTATGAAAATTGAATCCTATTCTTTCGGGAATATGAAAATTGACGGCAAAACTTATAGCAATGACTTGATGATAGTCGATAATGAAATAAGGCCCGATTGGTATCGCGATAAAGGACATAGTTTAGCATCTGATGACCTGAAATGGATTATTGAGAAGGCTCCTGAAGTCTTGATTGTGGGGAGCGGAAAGAGCGGTCTGATGAAAGTTCCTCAAAGAACCAGGGACTACCTGGAACAGAAGGGAATTAATTACACCATAGAACGTACCGACCAAGCCGTAGAAGTTTACAACGAGCGACTTGATAGTGAATCTAGGAAGGAAAAGGTGGCCGGTGCCTTTCACCTTACTTGTTAGGTAGGTAAAGAGCTGCCGCTCCAGATCTTGGATATTGCAATCAGACTTTGATTGACAAATACGGATTAGGGCGAGTTTTCACCGACAAGGTTTCGCCAAGCGGCCTGGTTCTCCCTGCAAGAAAGGGCGTTTGATCCTTCAACGGAGTGGGTATGGCAGTCAGAAGAGTAGAAGCAGACCAGGATCCGACTCTGGAAGAGCTGCAAGGAATTATTTTGCGCACTATCAGAGTTCGCAGGGTCACCCTGGGAATTTTTTTGGTCATTGCCTTGCTTCTCAGATTTGGGGCCCAATTTAATTTTCCCCTCCCCCTCATTTTCTCTCCATTGATGTGGGGTTTAATCACCTATCCGTTTGAAATGTTGATCAAGGCCTCTCAAAGTAAACCGACACTGAATAATATTCATTTTGGTTTCTTTATTCTTGAGGTATTGATCCTGACTTACTTGATCCATATCCTCGGGGGAGTGGCCTGGATCGGAGTTGCCTACTATTTGTTAACGGTCGTTTATGCCAATTTTTTCTTGCCCCCGGGAAAAGCATGGTTTATTACAGGACTGGCGATCCTGTTGTTTGGCTTGATGAGCTACGTCGAATATCTGGGGTTAATCCCTCATTGGTCGCTGTTTGATTTGGGAGTTAAGAGGTACAGGAATTCCTTTTACGTCATAACTACAGTTCTGGCTGGAGGGTTAGGGATTTACGCCACCACGGCGTATACGGTCCAGATGTTTGCCAGAGTTTTCCGGGAACAAAATCGCTCTTTGAGAGAACGGGAAAACAAATTGGAGAAGCTGTGGAAAAGGCTTCTCTCCGCCAGGGAGGAAGAGCGAGGCAGAATTGCTCGCCAGCTCCATGACGACCTCGGTCAGCGGCTCATGGGCATCAAGTTAAAACTTGACGTCTTGAACAAAACCGATCCTAACGAAGAGGTTGAAGAAGCCACGGAATTGCTTGAAGCAGCAATAGAGGAAACTCGTAACTTATCTCATCAACTTCGACCTTCGTTGCTGGACGAACTAGGATTGATTCCCGCTTTACGCCGCATGGCGGATGATTTTCGTGACTCCACGGAGATAGCGGTAGACGTGTCAGTGGACGTTTCTTCGAAGATTGAGGATCCGGACGTGAAGACGGTTGTCTATCGAGCATTTCAAGAAATTCTTACTAACGCCAATAAACACGGAAATGCAGATCATATCAAGGTTGAGCTTCAGGAACGGGGCTCCAGTTTGATTCTCAATGTTGTCGATGATGGTAAAGGGTTCAAGCCTGAGGAGGTACCAAAACAATCGGGTTTGGGCCTAAAGGGAATTCAAGAGAACGTGAGCATCATTGGAGGAAAGGTGAAGATCGAGTCTGCCATTGGCGAGGGTACCTCGGTTGCCCTCGAAATACCTTTGGGTGACCAAGACTCCTGATTTCTACCTTCTCGTTTCTCTCATATTTCCTAGTCCAGTCTTTTGCTCAAAAATTGTAGTGCATTTTATTTGAAAAATTAGTACAAGCCTTCATTTATCAATTGCCCACACTATCATACAATTTCTCAGCTTTAGCTTGCTAGGATCAGCCAATTATGCTAACCATCCGACCATGAAAAAGTTGAGAGTTATACTTGCAGATGACCATACTATAGTTCGGCAGGGAATTGAAACCCTACTCGCCGGTGAGGAGGATATTGAGATTGTAGCTCAATCGGCTGACGGATATCAGTTGTTAGCGGATATAGAGGAACAACGCCCAGACCTAGCGATCGTTGACATTTCCATGCCTCGGCTAAACGGCCTGGAGGCCACCCGGAGGATCAAGAAGGGCGATTCGGAGATCAAAGTCATTCTGCTTTCTATGTACGACGATGAAGAGTACATTCGAAAGGCAATCAAATGTGGAGCCGAAGGTTACGTCCTGAAAGAAGACGCGATCGAAGAATTGGTGGAGGCAATTCGGAGTGTAGTTTCAGGTTATTATTACCTTTCCCCTTCGGTGCTCAATTCCCTGGTTGACATAATGCGCAAAGGTTTGGAAAAGCAGGAACCCGACCCTTACGAAAAACTGACGGCCAGGGAGCGGGAAATCCTCCAGCTGATTGCCGAGGGCTATACCAATAAGGAGATTGCTCAGGTAATATCGAGAAGCGTGGAGACCGTCAGAACTCACAGGGCCAATATCATGGAGAAACTGGATTTGCATTCCGGGGATGCTCTGACGAAGTTTGCTCTCGAGAGGGGAATTGTAAAAGAGGAAGATGCCCAAAATGAGATCTGAAGCAAAACAAATACCTGCTTCCATTTCTTGCCACAAAGACCTCATTGACGAATCAGTAAAGGGTTTTTTAGCCGAGTGGGACGGAGATCTGTCTCAGATGGTCAAGTACCATCTGGGCCTGGATGGAGACGATAAGAACCCGACTGTCAACGGGAAGGCCGTCCGACCCTGTTTGGCCTTGTTTACTACCGAGGCCTGTGGCGGTGAACCAGAAGACACACTGCCGGCCGCCGTTTCCTTGGAGCTTATCCATAATTTTTCGCTCGTTCACGATGATATTCAGGATAACGCGGAGCTGAGGCGGGGCAAGAAAAGCTTAAGGGCCATCTGGGGAGACGATCAGGCGATTAATGCAGGGGACGGGATTCGAGAACTGGCCTGTCTTGCTCTCACTCGCTTGGGTTCTAATTCGAGACCGGAGATTACTTTACAGGCTCTTGACATCCTGTGCGCCTGTTCTTATCGCATGATCGAGGGGCAGGTTACCGACATGCAGTTCGAGAAAAGCAACTCGATTTCACCTCCTGAATACTTAGAGATGGTTGAGAAAAAAACTTGCGCGTTGCTGGAATGCGCTTTCCAGCTGGGCGGATTGTATTCTCGATTGGGCTTCTCCGAAAAACTGATTCAGTTTGGGCGACATCTAGGGTACCTGTATCAGATCAGAGACGATTACCTCGGCATTTGGGGAAACTCCTCCAAACTTGGGAAATCCGCTGAAAACGATTTGCTGAAAAAGAAAAAGTCCTATCCTATTGTCCATGCTTTTTCAAAAGCTGCAGGGTCACATCGAAAAAGATTGGCCGAGATATATGAGAGCCCAGATCGCATGAAGCCTGACGAAATAGAGGAAGTACGGGATATCTTACATTCTCTGAACGTTCAGGGAGATGCCCAGCAGATAGCAACTGAGCATTGGACCCAGGCTCGGGAGATCTTGGACGATATACCCTTTCCAGACTGGGCAGACGAGGAAATGAGAAAATTTGGTCGTTTCCTGTTATACCGCGAGAGATAGTAAAAGGAGAGAAAATCCAATGAGTCGACCGATGAAAATGAATGCCAGATTGGCCAGCTATGTAGGCCGTAAAATGCTTCAAGGTGTCCGTAGATTTCCGCTGGTCACGATGATTGAGGTATTGGAACAGTGCAACCTTCGATGTACGGGTTGCGGCCGGATCCGAGAGTATTCCGACGTGCTGGATCAGCAGTTGAGCGTGGAGGAGACGCTCCAGGCGGCGCGGGATTCAGGTGCTCCTGTGGTAAGTATTACCGGTGGAGAGCCACTGCTTCATCCCCAGATTGACGAAATTGTTAGTCAATTGATGGACGAAGGGTTTTACATTTATCTCTGTACCAACGGGCTTCTCCTGGAGGACAAATTGAGTCAATTTGAGCCCTCTTCCAAATTGGCCTTTGCGGTCCATCTTGACGGAACCGCCGAGGTCCACGATAAGTTCACAAACAACGAGGGGACCTTTGATACGGCACTTTCGGCCTTGAAAAAAGCAATTTCCGCCGGGTTTCGTGTCACCACAAATACCACCATTTTCAAGGGTAGCGATCCTCAGGATCTGCACCAACTTTTCCATGAGCTTGACAACCTCGGAATTGAAGGAATTATGCTGGCACCGGGTTATAGTTACGAATCCGTCGAGGAACAGGATCAATTTTTGGCCCGGGAGGAATCGATCGAGGTATTTCGGGAAATTCTAGATCCCAACAAGACCAATGGTATACCCTTTTACAACAGCCCCATTTTTCTTGATTTTCTTCGCGGTAGGCGAAATTTAACATGCACCGCTTGGGCTGCTCCAACCTACACTGTAAAAGGGTGGCGTAAGCCCTGCTACGTCATCGCCGACGAACACGTCGATGAAGTTAATGCTTTGATGGAGGAAACACTTTGGAAGAAATACGGAGTGGGCAATGACTACCGCTGTGCCAGTTGTATGGTCCATTCGGGCTTCGACACCGCCAGTGTCATCGATTCCCTGAGGAGTCCTTCGGGCGCGGTGGACTTGATCAAAAGCGCAGTTCCAGATTCGATGAAGCGGTCATGATGGACTTAGAACTTGCATAGCTTTTCAGGTGATGCTGAATTGTTTGTCGTGATAACCGCTCTGGAGAGAGAATTATTTGGACTCTTTGGACTAACCAGGAATTCTTCTCTCCAGGGCTGCAGATTAGAGGTCTGTGGCATGGGAAAAGAAAACGTCCTTGAGAGTTTGCAAAACTTGAACGCTCAAAACTTGAAGGGGTTGATCTCCGTGGGCTTTGCCGGTGCTTTGACCTCTACCTGGGAGCCGCTGGAGGTAGGAATTGTCCGCAGGGTAATTTCCACTACACCTGGTCGGAGCAGGTATTCTTCCCATCAGCCTATGGCAGCACAGGCAAAAAAGTTAATCGATTATCGCAGCCGCCCTGCGGAGTTGATCACAGTTGAAAAGCCGCTGACTTCTGGCGTGGAGAAACGCAATCTAGCCGAACAAACCGGAGCATCTCTGGTTGATATGGAATCTTTCTGGGTGGCGGAATACGCCAAGCAGAAGGGGCTGCCGTTCCTGGGGTTACGGTGTGTTTACGATGCAATTGAGGAAGATTTGCCCCCTGTAACCTTTTCAGAAAGCGGTAAGGGAGTTTCTTCCCCCAGCTACAAAGCAGTGGCCGGTTGGACGAGTGCACGACCGGGGAGGATTTTGCAATTGGGAAAGTTTTATCTGAGATCAGTTTGTGCTCGCCATCGTCTGGCCGATAGTACAGTAAAATTAACCCAGGGTCTGGTCGTCAATCGAAACTGAACCATGAACAAGGTAGCGGTTACTGGAGCAAATGGTTTTGTCGGCAGCAACGTCGTTAGAGCCCTGCTGGCTGAAGAATGTCAGGTAGTAGGGCTGGTAAGGAGTTCCAGCAACTTGAGAAATATTGCCGATCTCGACCTCGAACTTCGTTACGTCGACATTCGAGAGCGCCTTTCCCTGGAAGCTCCTTTCCAGGAGGTAGAGGCCGTCATTCACACTGCAGCTTTGTACAGGTTTTGGTCGCCCCGACCTCAAGACTTTTATGAAACGAACGTCCGCGGGACCGAAAATGTCTTGAATGCTGCCCATTCTCAGGGAGTCAAACGGGTGGTGATCACCAGTACAGCCTCGTTGCTGACCCAGAATGACGGTAAACAGACGTTACCCGAGGATTCTGCGGAAGCGGTTGGACTTTACAAGCAGACGAAATTGGAGGCCGAGAGGCTTGCTCTGAAATTCGAGAGACAAACGGATCTGGAAGTTCTAATCGCAAGCCCCACTGTGCCTATCGGAAAAGGGGACAAAGGCCCTACCCCTACTGGGCGCCTGATACTTGACTTCTTAAAAGGACAGATGCGGGGTTATCTGGAGATGTACTTCAACGTGGTGGATGTGGAGGACGTGGCTCTCGGCCACTACCTGGCGCTCAAGCGCGGCAACTCGGGCACCCGGTACGTTTTAGGGAATAGGAACATGAAGCTATCTAAATTACTCTGGTTGGCTGCTAAACTGACAGGTAAGCGGGCTCCTAGATTCAAAATCCCTTATCCATTGGCTATATCCGCTGCGGCATTTGACCAACTGATTGAGGACAAGATTCTGGGTGGTGAGCCCACTATACCCATGGATGCGGTGCGTTCCACGGCCTGCGATGAACGGGTTTATCCCCCCACTGGCCATCCCGACCTGAGACTACCCAGGGTTCCAATAGTCAAAGCACTTTGGAAATCAATCTCTTGGTTTTACGCCAATGGTTATATCGAGGGTGGCAAGGAGGTTAGAAGTGAATAGAAATCAAACCAGAAAGGTCACGATAGGAGATGTTCCGCTGGGGGGCGGACATCCCATCGTGGTTCAATCTATGGCCAACACCGATACCAGCGACGCAAACGCCACCCTAGCTCAGATCACTGGCCTGGCTAAAATCGGCTGTGAGGTGGTCCGCGTAGCTGTTCCCAACCAAGAATCCGCAAACAGCTTGCCTCAAATTGTAGAAAACAGCCCCATTCCGGTGGTTGCTGATATCCACTTCGATGCTAATCTGGCTCTGGCCTCCATCGAAGCCGGAGTGGATAAGTTGCGACTCAATCCAGGAAATATATCTCAAGAAAAAAAGGTTCGTCAGGTTGCCCAAGCAGCTAAAGAAAGCGACATTCCAATCCGAGTAGGTGTTAATTCTGGCTCTCTAAGCCAGGAGATCCGAGCCGAGTTCGGGGATGATATACCCAACGCGATGGTAGAAAGCGCCAGACGCGAACTAGAAATTCTCGAAGAGGAAAAATTTGAAGATATTGTGGTATCACTCAAATCCAGCAACGTAGCCACTACCATTGCCGCAAACAGGAAATTCGCAACAAACTACAGTTATCCCCTTCATTTGGGGATCACCGAAGCGGGGGGCGGACAGCTAGGTTTGATCAAATCCGCCCTAGGTATTGGGTCTCTTTTGCTTGAAGGTATCGGGGACACGATTCGGGTATCGCTTACCGGGCCTCCGGAAAATGAAGTGGTGGCAGCTTACAATATACTTCAGGCTGCTCAAGTTCGACAGCGGGGGATCGAAACCATTTCTTGCCCCACTTGTGGGCGAACTGAAATCGAAGTTCAGGAGATCGTGAAGACAATTAATGACCGCCTGAAAGACTTTCAACAACCGGTGAAAGTGGCAGTAATGGGTTGCATAGTTAATGGAATTGGTGAGGCCAGAGAAACCGATTTCGGGCTGGTCGGGACTCCCAAAGGGGCCGTTCTCTACAAAGCCGGAAAGAAAGAAGAGGTTCTGGTCTCGAAAAGTACTGAGCAGCTGGTAGAACGTTTAGAAAGAGAGATTCGAAGGGATTTGAAACCAAAGCCTCAAAAATCCGAAACAAAGCAGGAAGAGTGATCGTGAAGATTAAAAAAGCCAAAGTGCTTGGATTTTGCTTCGGGGTTAGGCGGGCCGTGGACATTGTGGAAGAAAAGCTGGAAGAGAAAGAGAGGATCGCTACTCTGGGACCCATCGTCCACAACCCCAACGTGGTGAAGGACCTGTGCAGAAAAGGAGCCGAAGTTGTTAACTCTCTGGAGCAGGTGAAAACCGATTCCGTGGTGATTACCGCTCACGGAGCTGGTAAAGAAATTCACGAAAGGGCAGACGAACAGGGCCTGGATCTAGTGGATACCACCTGTCCTATCGTCCACAAAGCTCAGGAAACGGCTGCCGAGCTTACTCAACAGGGTTTTGAACTGGTTATTTACGGCGAAGAAGATCATCCAGAAATTCGAAATATCTTAGGTTGGATTGACGGGCGAGGGGTCGCGATAATGGATCCCCGGGCAACCGTAGAACTCCGGACGGGACGTCTGGCACTTCTTTCACAAACTACCAAAGGAAAAAAGTATTTCTTCGATTTTGCTACCCAGTTCCTGGATACTAATCGGGAGCAGATAGAAGAAGCCAGAATCGTCAACACGACCTGTCCTGAAACCCGGAGACGTTACGAAGCGGTAGAGGATTTGGCTGCTCGGGTGGACCTGGTTTTGGTCGTGGGGGGAAAGAATTCTGCCAATACGCGAAAACTTGCCGAAGTTTGTTCCAACACGGGTGTTCCCACTTATCACATCAAGGACGAGACCGAAATAGACTCTGAATGGCTCGAAGGTACTGAGAAAGTTGGTATAACAGCAGGTGCTTCCACTCCACAGTCAGCTGTGGAACAGGTGGAGGAGACCTTACAGGAGATGGGTTAATCTTTCAAAAGGAGGTTTCTTACCATGTTGACTACAATGACGGAGCGAATTACAGTTCAAACCACTGCTGCCCCGCAGTTCATTGACCTTACTGACCAAGTCTTGGATCTCGTGGATAGCACTGGGGTTCGCAACGGAGTTGCCGTCGTATACACCAAACACACCACGGCGTCCATACAGATCAACGAAAACGAATCCCTGTTGATCGAGGACATGAAAGAATACCTGGAAAAGATGGCTCCTCGGGACGGTGATTATCGCCACAATGACTTTTCTATCCGGACTGAAAACATGACTGAAGACGAATGTCCAAACGGGCATGCCCACTGTCAGAACCTGTCTTTGGGTCCTAGCGAGTCCATCCCTGTCATAGAGGGCGAATTACAGCTGGGGCGCTGGCAGCGGGTCTTTTTAGTTGAGCTGGATCGGGAACGGGAACGGCACATAATCGTTCAGGTGCTGGGAAATTAGTCAATGGCTCGTCGGTTATTGTTGAATAGGAGCTATGACTCAAGGTGAGGGGATTGAGAGGGTGAGCTTCGAGAAAAACGTAGCTTCGGCCGTTCCCTTGCAGAATGGGGAAGCCCAGGGGACCGTGTCTCTAGACGGGGCCTACAAGTTATGCAAAAGGGTAGCACAGAGTCACTACGAAAACTTCACCGTGGTTACGCGCTTTTTACCCAAATGGTCCAGAAAATACGTCTACGCCCTCTATGCCTACTGCAGATATACTGACGACTTGGGCGATGAAATCTCTGGCGACCGGCTGGAGAAATTAAATCGTTGGGAGAGGAAACTGAAAGGTGCTCTTTCAGAGAGAGGAACTCCCGACCATCCAATTTTGATCGCGGTCCAGGATATGACTTCAGAGCTGGGCTTGCCCCAAGAACAGTTCAAAAAACTGATTGAAGCCAATCGAATCGACCAGCGCCGATCCACCTATCAGACCTATCAGGAGATTGTGGATTACTGTGAGCATTCTGCCAATCCCGTGGGGCGATTGTTTCTATCCATCTTCGACTACCACTCTCAGGACCTGTTTAGACTCTCGGACAAGACTTGTACCGGTCTTCAGCTAACGAATTTCTGGCAGGATGTCTACAGGGATCTGGAAAAGGGGCGCGTCTACATACCGCAGGAAGACATGAACTCCTACGGTTACTCGATCGAGGAGTTGCAGAATCGTGAATACAATTGCAGATTTAAAAAATTAATGAAATTTGAAGTTCAGCGGGCCCGTGGTCTACTTGAAGAGGGTTTGCAACTCCCCGATCTCCTGGACCGAACCCTGCAACTGGATGTACGACTGTTTAATCTAGGAGGCCTGGCAATTCTGGACAAGATTGAGTCGCTCGATTACAACGTGCTGGACCATCGACCCACTGTCTCCAAGTTTGAAAAAACGAAACTACTGCTGGGGGAATTGATCAAACACCGCCTGAGGTGCTTTTTCGCATGAAAAAAAACGAAGAAGATCAGCAACTGTCCCCCTTTGCATATTGCCGGGAGGTAACTAAAGAGAGAGCGGGAAACTTTTACTGGGCAATTGTCACTTTACCCAAACGCGAAAGAAGGGCGATCTATTGTATTTACGCGTTTGCCAGAAAGTGCGATGATATCGCGGATGGAGAGCGTCCCTCAGAGGAAAAGAGAATTCTCTTAGATCGGCAGCGAGAGCAGGTGGACCGAGCATACAAGCATCAGGTACAGGCTCCACTTTATCAGGCCTTAGCCAAAGTAGTTCAGGACTTTGACATTCCTAAAAAATATTTTGAGGAACTCATCGGAGGAGTTCAGATGGATTTGACTCGAACCCGTTACTCCACATTCCAAGATCTAAGGAAATATTGTTACGGAGTTGCTTCTACGGTAGGGTTGATTCTGATTGAAATATTTGGTTATTCCTCCGATAAGGCCCAAGAGCACGCCGTCGATCTTGGTATCGGAATGCAATTAACCAATATTATCCGAGACGTAAAAGAAGATTTGCAAAGAGGCAGAATCTACATTCCGCGAGAGGATTTTCAAGAGGCAAGGTACCGGGAAGAGGACTTAATCGAGGAGCGGGACGGAGAAGAGTTCAAACAATTAATCGAAATCCAGGCCGCTCGCGCCCGGAATTTCTATGCTTCAGCCAGACAACTCTTCCCCTATTTGCCTGTCCGTTCTCGTTCTTGCCCCGCCGGTCTGTACGGCATCTACAAGCGTTTGCTCAACGAAATGGAATCCTCTGGATGGGACGTTTTGTCTCAGCGGATCGAACTCACTACCACTCAAAAAATCGCCGCCGTTTTACGTCAATGGATTCCAGCAGTTATCAAACTTTGATCGTGGGTGGCGGCCTGGCAGGAATTGCAGCCGCCACGGAGCTGGTCGATAGAGGCTTGTCAGTTTACCTGATCGAGCAATCCCCCAGCTTGGGTGGAAGAACCACTTCCTTTAAATGGAAGGGGCGACGCCTGGACAACGGTCAACACTTACACGCCGCCTGCTACAATTATTACTTAGAACTTCTCCGGAAGATTGGCTTACAAGATGAGGTATTCAACCAGGAATACTTGCGAGTACCGTTTCGTCATCTCGAAGGTACTTCAGCCACCCTGCGCCACAGCAGACTCCCCCCACCTTTCCACCTAGCTCCTTCACTGTTTTCCTATCCTTTTATCAACAGCTTACAACGTGCAATAACAGGAATAATTAGCTTGCGCTCCCTGCTTACTTTTTCCGAGAGAATGCTGGACCGGCAGACTTTTGGAGATTGGCTAGAGCGGTATGGGGTCTCCGAAAAAGCACAGCACTGCCTCTGGGAACCAGTTATCAAAGCCACCCTCAATGGGTCGGTGGATTCGGTCAGCTTGAAAATGGGGTTGATGATAATCCGAAAAGTGTTACTGAGCAAGAACGGAGGGCGGCTCGGCTATCTCCAGTGTCCTTTATCCGAGATTGGAAAGACTGCTCAAACCTATATCGAAGCGAGGGGGGGCAAAGTTCAGACCGGCAGAACAGTCGAAGAGATAGTCGCAAACGACGAGCAATTTGAGGGTCTCCTCTTGGATGACGGAACTAGAGTTCAGGGAGAAACCTGTATCTGCGCCGTGCCCGGCCATGAGCTGAAGAACCTTCTAAGATATTCCCTGCTACCGGCGATTTCTGACGAGGTACGGAAACTGGACTGGAATTCCATTATCAACGTCCATATTTATGGGCCGGCTATCAACGAAGAAACAATGTTGGGCTGCCTGGGAACAGTAATTCAGTGGCTATTTAACCAGTCTCTGATGCATTCCTCTGAACCAGGCCATTATTGTTTAACTATCTCCGACGCCGATAAGCTCATTCCCGAATCTTCTTCTGCAATTATTGAGCTCGTTACGGAGGAATTGAAGGCTCTCTTTCCCGAAACCAAGCTCGAAATCACTGACACGGCAGTGCTGAAATATCCCCGAGCGACTTTCCTTCCCCTACCCGGTAGCGAACACCATCGCCCGAAACCAAATACTGACATTACTGGTCTTTACCTGGCCGGAGACTGGACGGACACCGGCTGGCCTTCTACCATGGAGGGAGCGGTTCGAAGCGGAGTGAAGGCAGGTCAAATGATAACGAACTCGAGCTAGAGCTATCCCCCCTGAGACCGCCATGTTGACAATAAATATCGTTATCGACTATAATCTTGCGATTGGGAGGTATTGAATTGACCGAATTCGTAAATCCCAGCAAAGGAAAGCTCTCTTTTACCTCAGTAGTGGAAGAGATCGTCTCCATGATGGAGAAAGAGCCCCAGTGCAACTACGAGGTCGTCGTAGGTACTGATTCCCACGCCCCCTCGGGGGACAGGGAGATTGATTTTGTAACTGCCATCGTAATACATCGAATTGGCAAAGGGGGGAGATACTTCTGGAAAAGGGACAACATAAACGGTATCTTCACGTTGAGGGATAAGATTTACAAAGAAGCTACCCTTTCCTTTGACCTTGCCAAACGGCTCATGGAAGAGCTTGAAGAACAGACTTTTCTAGATTACAACCTCGAAATTCATGTCGACGTAGGTCAAAATGGACAAACCAAAGAGATGATCGACGAAGTAGTGGGGATGATCGTGGGTAGCGGCTTTAAGGTGAGGACAAAGCCCAACTCCTATGGTGCTTCAACAGTTGCCGACAAACACGCGTAGTTTGGGGATTGCTGGCCCTATGGAGTTAACCGCTTTCAATAATCTCGTCGTATACGTCACGTTTTGATATCCCTCTTAACTGGGCTACTTCTTTCATAGCCTGTTTTTGAGAAAGGCCTTTTAAGAGCTCCATACCTTTGACCTGATCGGGTATCGGCACTTCCGAATATTTCTCCTTGCGAGTTGCGGCGATATCTTCCTCACTGGCCCCGTCGACCAGAAGGGTAAGTTCTCCCCTTATCCTTTCCCGATCCTCTAAATCCTCCAGCAAATCCTGCACTTTCCCCTGCAGAAACTCCTCATGTTTTTTTGTCATTTCCCGGCAGATGGTCAAATCACGTTCCGGGATTAGTTCTTTTACAATTGAAAGGGTATCCAGCAGCCGGTGAGGAGATTCAAAAAATACCGCAGTTCTGCTTTCGGTTTTGAGTTTGTCGATAACTTTTCTTTTCTTTCCCTTTCCCTTTGGCAACATCCCCAGGAAAACAAAACTATCGGTGGGTTGTCCTGAAGCCATCAAGGCCGTTGTTACTGCGGAGGGGCCGGGTATAGGAACTACTTGCAAGCCTTCCGCTCTGACCGCCCGGACCAGCTTAAACCCGGGGTCGGAGATTAGAGGAGAGCCTGCATCACTTATCAGAGCCAAATCCCTCCCCCTGTTCAGTTGATCGACGATCCAGGGAATCCTTCCTTCCGCCCCCTGGTAGTAACTACGGGTGAACGGGGTGCTTATATCATGAGCCTCAAGCAGCTTCTTGGACCTTCTGGTGTCTTCCGCGATTATTGCATCTACGTTCTGCAATACTTCGAGAGCGCGTAGAGTGATGTCCTGTAAATTGCCAATGGGAGTTGCAATTACGTAGAACGTGCCACGTTGATCATCCATTTCGAATCACCGTCCGGTAATCGGCAATAACTCAAGAAAGTACCATTACCAGACTGAACCAAGTTTGACCCAAAGCGAATTGCCAGAGGTGTTGAAGGAGGCTGAAAAGTCCCCGAAGCCCGCCAAACCAGAGAAGGGCCAGAATGATCAGAAAACCAAATTGTTCCAGCTGGGCAAATACCTGTTGAGCCCGAGCAGGAAGGAAATAATTAAGAATGCGAGAGCCGTCGAGAGGCGGAATGGGGATTAGGTTGAAAAAGCCTAGAATAGTGTTGATGATTGCGTAAATACCGATGAAGAAAAGGACGGCGCGGAGGAGCTCCAGCGTAAAGCGGGCCAGCAAAGAGCTCTCGTTAACACCGGTTAGAAGCGAGGGGGCTAAGAATATGATCAACCGCCCCAGAGCCACTGAGGCACCGAAAAGAAGAAAATTGGTCAGAGGTCCGGCTAGTCCGACCCACAACATCCCCTTTTCTGGGTCCTTAAAATAGCGAGGGTTTATAGGCACTGGTTTTGCCCATCCAAAGATAAAAATTGGGGCCTGCAGAAGAACCCTCATGAGCAAAAGTCCTGCAGGCAGCAGGATTGTTCCCACCAGATCCACGTGAGGCAAAGGATTTAGGGTCAACCTTCCCGCGTTGCGGGCGGTTGGATCTCCGAGTTTGGCAGCTACCCAGCCATGCGAATATTCATGGGGGATAACAGCCGCGAAGAGAGCGATTATGGATAGCAGAAAAGTCAGCAGTGCAGAAATTACGTATTCACCTCCGAAGGATTCACGGCAATGGTATCTTCATTTGAAATTCGAACCAGTCCCGGTTTAGCTCCTTTGGGCTTCTCTACGTATTTGATCTGAGTGTAACTGACCAGGACTTTGTCACTTTTTCTGGCCTTTGAATGGTAAGCTGCTATTCGAGCTGCTTTCCTTAGTACGGAGCTTGGAATCTGGTCCGGTTTGCCATTCGTGACCAGCACCGCGTGAGCGCCTGGATAATCGCGGACGTGAAACCAGAGATGACCCTTTGCAGCTTCTCGGACCAGCTTGTCGTTTTGCTTTGAATTTTTCCCTACCTTTAGCTGATAGCCTTCGATATTATATACTCGAGGCCCTCGACGTTGATGTTCCGGGGAAGAATCCTCCTCCTCCCAGAAACCCAACTCTTTCATACGACCTTTAAGGTCTTTCAGTCTCTCCTCGGACTCCAGCCCCTTAAGAGTTTTTTCCAGCTCTCGAAGATGATTCTCCTGACGGTTCAGCTGCTTCAATCTTTTTTCCATTTTCTCGTGGCCCCGTTTAAGTTTTTTGTACCTGGTATAATATTGCTCGGCGTTTTCCTGAGGAGTCAGACTGGGATCAAGCTCTATTTTTCGTCTTTCATTGTCTTTATAGGGATCGGGTAGTTCCGCGGTCTTCTGTCCCTTTTCCAACCGGGATAGATTGGACAGTATGAGATCCCCGGTTTTTTTTAATTCTTCCCTGTTTTTGGCCCGGTCCAGCTCTTTTCGTACGTTCTCTTTTGCTCCGGTGAGGCGTTCGAGCTCCTGGCGTATCCTGCTCTTCAGCTCCGATTCGAGTTCCTCGTAGGCTGACAATTTCTGCTCTCTGGAAAAATAGAAATCCAAAGCCTCGGACATGGTAGGGTACGTGCAAAACTCGTCTTCGTCAATAAGGGACAGTTCCCAGGGCGAAAACTCAGTAGGACGCCCTCCAGTCAGGTAAACCACTGGTTGGAATTCCTCTTTGTTCAATCGGTCTCGAAAATAATCGACAGAATTCCACAGTGCACTCCGATCTGCTCGTTGGAGCATCCTGGAATCGGGCTCCAAATCCGCTGAATAGACGATTTCTTTGGCCATAAGCGGACCGATACCTTCCACAGCATTCATGACGTATCTCCATAGTGGATTTTCCAGTTCTCCTCTGGGTAGCCGTTCAAGCAACTGGGGTTCGGTGATTTTTCGGAGGTCCACTTTGTCCTGTCTGGGGGGGAATTGGTAGCGGTTGTTGACAGTAAGTTCTCTTGGTCCTTCTTTTGAATGTAAAACTCCGAGTATCTGTCGTTGCTGGTCTAGCAGTATTGCGTTGCTGTTTCTACCCATCAGTTCTACCACCAGGGATTTTAGATCCGTCGTCTGATCTGGCTTCTGGTCGCATTCACGCGATTTCCTTCCGAATTTGAGTTCAATCACCCTGTCCAGCCCTCTCTGTTCGGCCGAAACCAACCTGGTGCCGGAGAGATGCTTGCGCAATAACATTGAAAAAGGGGGAGGAGGAGAGGGGTTTTCAAAATCCAATTCCGAGATCTGGATCCGCAAGGATTCGCCGGTGGAAATCAGCATTTGCCTCTTCTCGCCGGTCCAAAAGTTTAGGGTAATTAAATGGTTCTCGGGTTGATAGATTTTACGCACCACTCCCCTTTTGAGAAGTCGCTTTATCTCTAAGGTACATACGTGAAGAGTAATGCCGTTAAAACCCATATCAAATACTTGAAGCAGGTATCGGTTTATAAGGTGTCAGTTTAAATATCCAGATTTGTAATTCTATTGCTATTTTCTTTGATAAAATCTCGCCGAGCCGCGACGTCACTTCCCATCAGGGTGCTGAAGATTTCGTCCGCTTCCAGAGCATCGTTTATGGTAACTTTCTTTAAAATGCGATTCTCCGGATTCATAGTCGTGTCCCAGAGTTGATTGGGGTTCATCTCACCCAGCCCCTTAAACCTCTGAACGGTAGGCTTAGTCTCTCTGCTCTGTAGGTATTTTTGTAGCTCTTCCTCCGAATAGAAAAATTTCCTGCTACCTCCAGATTTGACCTGATACAGAGGTGGTCGGGCGATAAAGATGTGCCCATTTTCGATTAGTGGCTGGTAATTTCGGAAGAAAAAGGTGAGCAAAAGGGCCCGGATG
>JBKGZS010000007.1:0-41350 GCA_046543285.1 Candidatus Acetothermia bacterium
AGCCGGGATCAAGTGGACTTCCACCTCAGGCGGGATTTCATAGTCTTCTATCAAATTTTCCTCCAGCAACAACGTCCCGCCCGGCTCGATATCGTCACCGTATTTCTCATAGGCCTCCTGAGACATCAGGATCACCACTTCCGGGACGGTGATCTGCGGATAATTGATGGCCCCGTCTTCGATTACAACTTCCGCGCTACAGGCACCTCCCCGGGCTTCTGGGCCATAGGATTGAATCAAGACCGCGTTCTTTTCGCTGAAAATAGATGCGGCTCTGCCGGTGATGGTCCCGGCCGAAATTATACCCTGCCCCCCAAAACCGCCAAATCTTATTTCCGTTCGCACTTTCCCTCCACTTCCTTGATTTGAATTTGGTAGATTAAAATGACGAACCAATGATCTAAAAGCAAAAATAAATATTACCCAGAATTTTTGCAAACTGTCTATAGTTAATGACAGTAACCATTATAGGCAGGAATGTACGGTTAGCTATGAGTTCCATCAACCGGCCGGTTGATGGATATCAAAAAGATCGAACATCAGGTAAACCACCTCCGAAATATATCGCGGTTTACTGAGGAAATCCACTCGTGCTCAGCGATCTGGGATAATACGAACGTTGATTTCTTGAAGACTTTCCGGGCTCGAATCCTCGCCCTTTTTTCTTTATCCTCTGTCTGTAACAAATCTTACCATATTCTCAGGGTAGTCCGCTTTAGATGAAACCCACAAGGAGGTTCAGGTTAAACGATGTCCGGAAATGTAAAAGACCCAAAGCTTGCCCCACAAGGTCGAGACAAGATTCAATGGGCCAGGACTCACATGCCAGTGGTCGATAGGATCGAGAAATCTATGAGCGAAGATAAACCTTTTCAGGGACAACAGGTCGGGGTCTGCATTCACCTAGAAGCCAAAACGGCGCGACTGGCTCAGGCTCTCAGAAACGGAGGAGCAGAGGTCGCCATAACCAGCAGCAACCCCCTCTCCACCCAGGACGACGTGGCAGCAGCTCTCAACCAAGAAGATAATATCACCGTATTTGCCCGTCGAGGAGTTGACGAAGAAGGTTACAGGAAACAACTGCGAAAAATCCTGGAATTCAACCCTTCCCTCATCATCGACGACGGGGGCGACTTAGTAGAACAACTGCACGGTCCGCTCGCGGACCATTCGGGGAACGTTCTGGGGGGCTGCGAGGAAACTACCACCGGTGTGAAAAGACTGAAGGCGATGGATCGAGCAGACAGATTAGAATTCCCCATGTTCGCCGTGAATGATGCTAAAATGAAATACCTTTTCGACAACCGTTACGGTACCGGACAGTCCACCTGGGATGCGATAATGAGAACTACCAACCTTTCCGTGGCCGGAAGTACTGTGGTAGTAGTTGGCTACGGATGGTGTGGAAGGGGGATTGCAAAAAGAGCGGCAGGGCTGGGGGCAAACGTCATTGTGGTAGAAGTAGATCCCATTAAGGCCATTGAAGCCAAAATGGACGGATACAGAATAATGAACATCCGGGAGGCAGCTCCAAAAGGCGACTTTTTTGTCACTTCGACCGGCTGTATCGATGCCATACCCACAGACGCAGTTAAACAAATCCGGGAAGGCGCTATATTGGCCAACGCCGGTCATTTCAACGTCGAGATCAACGTGGAGAGCTTGGAAGAAGTAGCCACCAGCCGGGAAACTGTTCGTGAAAACATCGAGAAATGGACTCTGGAAAACGGCAAAACATTTTTCCTGCTGGGGGAGGGGAGATTGGTAAACCTGGTGGCCGGAGACGGACATCCCGCCGAAATTATGGATATTAGCTTTGCCCTTCAGATACTAACCGCAAGATATATTTTGGATCACACCAACGAATTATCCAGTGAGCTCCACTCCGTGCCGGCCGATGTCGATGAACAAGTAGCTCGAACGAAGCTCCAGAGCATGGGCATTGAAATCGATGAATTGAACCCCGGACAGGAGAAATACATGCAGAGCTGGTAATCCACAATTTGCAAGGGGCACTTTACAAGCTAAGCTCCTTGCTTTAGTTCTTCCAGGGAATCTAGCTCAAAATAGTTCAGAAAGTGGTCGGTTACGGACAAAAGTTTAGTTCTGCCTTCTTTTTCGGAACGAACAAATCCGCGTTCGACCAGTTCATCAATGTGTGAGTAGGCACCGTTACCCCGAACTTCCACAACTTCTTTCTGCAGCACAGGACTGTTGTAAGCTATAACGGAAAGAGTCCTCAGCACACCGCGAGAAAGATCCTGATGAGGGGCAAGGTGTTCGACCTGCCCAAGATAACGTTCCTTAACTCTCAAACGGAGGCGGTTTGGGCCCTGCTCAAGTCTTATCCCGTGGAGAGGCTCGCTGAATTCGTTCTTTAGACCTTCGACCAGCTCGTCGAGTTGCCGACCGGATAAGCCAGTAAGCTTACCTGCTTCATCGTAGCTAAGACCGTCTTCGGAGAGAAACAGAGCAGCCTCCAGCAGGGCCTGCGGTCGGAACTGATCTTTTTCGGACCTACCCAGCCCCCACTTCATTGACCTCTCACCTCATCCTCTTCCTCCGCGAGGGAGATCTGGATATCCCCAAATGGACTGTCCTGCGAACAATTGACCT
This sequence comes from Candidatus Acetothermia bacterium, assembly GCA_046543285.1. GTDB lineage: Bacteria > Bipolaricaulota > Bipolaricaulia > M55B111 > M55B111 > JBKGZS01. The sequence continues at coordinate 2,617 of JBKGZS010000007.1, forward strand.
TTCCTTCAGCTTCGAGATGGAGCAACTGTACAAAGGTGGTTAGTTTTTCCTCTCTGGTGTCTTTGCGAAGAAGTTGAGAAAAGAAAAGGTTGCTACCGCGCTTGACTTTTTCCTTGACTCGAACGTAGAGCTTATGCAAACGGTCGCGAATCCCCTCACCTTCTCCAAGATGAATACCCCAATCAGGGGAATCGCGGCCCTCGATTTCAACGAATTCTCGTTGTCGCTGCTGGTAAATTCGCTGGGCCCTTCTAAAACCACTCTCCAGCTCTTGCGTATGAGCCGACCTCTTGGGGATCCTTTTCACGGGCAGTTTTAAGGTGGGAACGAAGTCTTCCTCGGCGAAATCTTCGTAGTTGTAATCCTCGAGAACCCCCAGGTCTGAGTCCAGTTCAGCCTCATCCCCATTGGAGCTTTCCCGCCCCATCAATCCCTCGGCTTTCAACTTCAACAAGAACGCGCAGGCAACTACCATACGGGCAGGTAGGCGCAAATCAGCGGAAGAAATGCCCGGGAGTCGATCGCGGTACTTCCTGGCCAGCTCGGAGACTGACAGCTCCCAGGGATCCAATTCGTCGCCCAGAGTCTCCAGCCTGTTTTTCCACTGTCGCTGGCGAAGGGTCTTCAGGTCAAATACTTCACCTTCGTCACTAACAGTTTCCGTTTCTTCCTCGATGACAGTGGCCATGGTTATCAACCGCTCAGTTGAGCTGAAGAGATAAGACTTTGGATCGGCTATCTTTCATCGAGACTCCGTAAACGCGATCCGCGTGTTTGGCAGTTTCTTCATTGTGAGAAATTAAAATCAGTTGCGACTTCTGCGCATATCGATCCAACAGCTCCGCAAGTTTTTTGGAACGACGCTGATCCAGGGCTGCATCTATTTCGTCCATGATGTAAAAGGGAGAAGGGTTCAATTCCTGCAGGGCAAAGATAAAGGCGATGGCCGTCAGAGATTTTTCTCCCCCCGAAAGAGAATCCAGGACATGCAATTCTTTTCCCGGAGGATGAGCTTTAATCAACAGCCCAGATTCGATATCGTCCTCGCGTTCAAGTTCCAACCAGGCGTTGCCTCCGTCAAACAACTCCTCAAAGATTTCGCCAAAATTCTGGGACAAGGCGGTTAGAGTATCGTAAAATTGTTCTTTTTTCATCTCTTCAATATGACCTATAAGCCGCTCAACTTCCCTTTTTTCATCGCGGAGAAGCTGCAGCTTTTCGTTGAGCTCCTGGACCTGAGCTTTAAATTCGTCGTATTCCTCGATGGACTTCATGTTCACCGGTTGAAGTCGATCCAACTCTCGCTGAAGTGTCCTCCTGCGATCCACCAAATCTTTGAGAGGTTCATCTATGAAATCACGGCTCGGGTCGGCCTCTTCGAGATTGTCTAGCTCATACTTGAGACCTTCAAGCTTTTTTTCAGTCTCGTGCTTTCTCGAACGGCTTTTTTCAAGTTCACGATACTTCTCCCTTTTGCGGTTTTTTAGCTGATTGAGTCGTCGCTCAGCCCCCTGGATCTTTTCTTTAAGCTCCTGATTCACCTCGGTTCGCTGATCGGCCGCTTTTTCCTTTTTCTCCAACTCCCTGGCCAACTGTTTGACCTCCGCCCTTTCACACTGAATTTCTTCTTTTAGAGACTCGATCTTGCGTTCCCGTTGCTTGATTTTTTCCGCAAGCTGGGAAGCCTTCTGATCCTTACCGCCCTTGCTCCGCCTTTTCTTTGCAGTACCACCACTTATGGCTCCCCCCCGGCTCAGAACGTCTCCGTCCAGGGTAACTGCTCTGACATTCTCCACGCTCTTTACTGCTTCCAAGTTCTCCGCAATAATGGTATCTCTGAACACGTAGGCAAAAGCCCTCTGAAATTTGGGATCAAAGTCGACCAATTCAAGGGCGTAATCAATTACCCCGTTCAAGCTCAGAGCCTTTTTTGAAGATGGGCTCCGGCGACTCTTCGAGAGGCTCATCAGAGGCAACAAACGAGCCCGCCCCAGATCGTTCTTTTTGAGGTAATTAACCGATTCGATGGCAGTGGAGCGGGAGTCTACGACCAGGTCATGTAAATGTCCTCCTGCAGCGGTTTCGATGGCTACCTGATGCTTGCCATCTACTTCCATGAGGCCCTCCACGGTACCGTAGATCCCACCGCGATCTCTTTTCAACAGAGCCTTCACCGCCCTGCTCTTGCGTTTTCCGCTTGACTTCCCCTTGCGAGATTTTATCTCTTTTAGCTCGGCCACCGTATCCTGGAGGTTTTCCACCTCGCGCTCTTTAGAGTTAATTGACCCTCGTTTTTTCACCAGTTCCATCTTAAGATCCTCGACCTGCTGGGCGAGTTCCTCGTTCTGGCCTTCTTCCCTCTCCTCGCGGAGCCGTTTCAGCTCTCGTTCTTTCTTCTCGCTCTCCCGGTCCAGATCGTCCATGGTCTTTTGCAGACGGTCTACCTTTTCTTCCAGTTTTCCGTATTTTTCCTGGAACTTTTGCAGCTTGGATTCCTTGTTCTCTCGCTTTCTGTGGATAATCGATTCCTTGACTAGTTCTAATTGATTTTCCTTATCCTTATATTCCAGAGCTGCTTCCCGTTCCTGCTTTAGGCGATTAAGCTGTCCGCGGCGTTCTCCCAGAACAACCCGGTTGGTGGACAATTTCTCCTTAACTTCCCGGAGATCGGAAATTGCATCCTGTTTTTTCTCTTCATACTCGCTGATGCCAGCCATTTCGTCCACGATCTCCCTACGCTCGTAGGGGCGCATATTGACTATTTCAGTAATCTTCCCTTGGTTGACGATATGATGGGAGCTGGGGTCCACATTTGCCCTATCCAGTACCTCTTCAATCACGGAGCGGCGGCAATTTTTTTCCATGAAGAGATAGGAGGAGGAATTGGGGGTAACCTTTCGACCTATAGAGATCTCCTGAGGTCGGTCCCCGTTTTCCAGAAAGTCTGTCAGCAGATCATTGAACTGCCCCTCGCTGTTATCCAGACGCAGCGTAACCTCTGCCTGTTGTGCACGAGAGCCATTTTCACCGCCGTTGTATATAAGTTGTTCCAACCGCTGAGCCCGCAGCTTGGAGGATCGTTGGCCCATTACAAAAGTTAAAGCATCCACCAGGTTGGATTTGCCGGAACCGTTCTCTCCGACGACGGCAGTCAATCCTTTGCCCTGAAAGGGTAACTCAGTTTTGTTTTTAAAAGACTTGAAGCCTTTTACGATAAGGCTATTCAGGTGAGTCATAATCTACCAAGAGGGGGCAAAATCCGTCCCAAGCAAGTTAAGAAACAAAGCCAGCGGCCGAGGTAATTTTGAACCCTCACTTCTTTGCCCTCCTTACAATTCGGGGAAAGGCAAACACTGTTTACAAGAAATTCCAGACCTCTAATGGACGAACTTTACAAGCGGACAAGCGGCACACAAATCGGTCGGGAGCGGAGCTACGACTGAAGGGCAAAGAACAAAGCCAGGAGACCAATTACCGCTCCTCCAGCTCCTATCAAGAGATTTCTCCCATTACTGGCTGCTAGCTCGTTTTCCAATCGATTCACGTCCTCCTCAAGGCTTTCCACTTTGTCGGACGTGGCTTCCGAGCGGTTCCCGATTTCGGTCAGGCCCGCGTCGAGATCTTTCACTTCCTCCGCAAACCCTTCAACCCTTTCGGAGGACTCGTTTGCCAACTGATCGAGCTCCTTAAACTTCAGGGAAAGAGAACCGACCTGTTCAGCCAACTCCAGAATCTTCGTTTTGTATTGCTCCACGTCTTCAATCCGATCTAAGTACTGCGACTGAGCTTCAATTTCCTTGGTAAAGGTTTCCTCCAGGTCGTTAACGGTCTGTTTCAGCTTTTGTAATTCCTGTTCATTGCCCGAGGCTTTCTGGTCCAAGTTTTCGGTCACCCGCTGTAGCTCGGCGATCGCTGATTGTAATTCGTCCCGAGAGTCGGAAACCGGTTGCTCGGAGGACGGAGTTTGATTTTCACTAGCTTCATCAGCTACGACGAACCATCCACCAAAGCTAAGAACCAAGATCAGGGCTAATCCCAGTACATTGCATAGAAGAAATCGCCTTTTTCCGGCCATAACTTAAACCTCCTTCCCCCAAAAGCATAGGGGATCCTATGGCGATAGGTAGGAGTGCTGTCAGAGCCACTTATCCCATTTGTTCCCTCGATAGGTGATCAGTGAACTCTGAGACGAAACCAGAGTTTGAAAAAACTTCAGCTACGTCTACAAACAGGTTATACCTATTCTGGCAAGCTGAATTCATGATAAGACCCAGTGGTGAAGAGGACAACTTTTTCTTAGAATTTGTTACATGTCAAATTGTACAAACCCCACTCGGCGGCTAAAAGGAGTCTACATTCTCCATTTTCAGTTGCCCGAGCCCAGAGAACTTCAGATAGGCAATCTCGAACCCCGGCGCTACAAAGGTTCATATCTATACGTCGGTTCAGCACGGGGGAACGAGGGCTACGGCCGTGTAAATCATCATATAAGAGTCGCACAGGGAATTAGAGAAGGGAAGCACTGGCACGTCGATCTCCTCCTGCCGGTCACCAATATCCTCCAGGTATGGCTTTTGCCCACTGACAAAGAAAGGGAATGTCAGCTAGCTCAAACACTGGCCAAAGAGTTTCCAGAGGCAGTGGAGGGGTTTGGGTGCTCCGACTGTAACTGCAACTCGCATCTGTTTTCCTGTAACGACGGAAATTCAAAGTCGATACTGAGGGCCCTAGAAAACCTCCCAGTGGGAGCTAAACCTTTCTCCTTTGACCTGTGATCGTTTTTTTGCTATCTTAAACTGCAATAAAAGCTCATCAACTTCCCCTCCAGAGGCGATTGCTTAACATGAAAACAGTTATAGGTTTAGAAATACACGCACAATTACAGACCAAAACGAAACTGTTTTGCGGTTGTTCCGCTGACTACTTTGGCAAAGAACCAAACACTAATACTTGCCCTGTATGTTTGGGTATGCCGGGGGCCTTACCGGTTTTAAATAAACGGGCCGTTGAATACGGCATAAAGACCGCCCTGGCTCTATCTTGCGATATACCTGATTGGTCAAAATTTGACCGAAAAAATTATTTCTACCCCGATCTCCCCAAGGGCTACCAGATATCCCAGTACGACAAACCGCTTGCCAAGAACGGACATTTAATCGTCGACGGAGAAGATATACGCCTTCGCCGTATCCACCTGGAAGAGGACGCAGGCAAGCTGATTCATCGCAGCGACAATCGATCCTCTGTCGATTTGAACCGGGTGGGCGTACCCCTCATCGAGATAGTAACCGAACCGGACATAAAATCTCCGGAACAGGCCCGCTCCTTTATGGAAGAGTTACGGCTAATCCTCCAGTATCTCGAGGTCTGCAGCGGCGACATGGAAAAGGGGTCCCTCCGTTGCGACGCGAACCTTTCGGTAACCGTAGACGGGAAAGAGGGGACCAAAACAGAAGTTAAAAATATGAACTCCTTCAAAGCCGTGGAACAAGCACTTAAGTACGAAGAACAGCGGCAGAAACAAGTGCTTTCCGAGCAGGGTACCGTGGAGCAAGTCACCCTGGCCTGGGACGCCGATTCTGGAGAAGCTACCGTAATGCGCTCAAAAGAAGAGGCCCATGACTACAGATATTTTCCTGAACCGGACCTGACCCCGCTCTCAATCGACGAGACCTGGAAAGACGACATTAGAAGCTCTCTCCCCGAATTACCTCGAGAAAAAAGATCCCGTTGGAAAGAGGAACTGAATTTGCCGGATTACAACGCCCAGGTTTTAACCCAGGATCCTCAACTGGCCAACTATTTCGAGGACACCCTGTCCCACTACAACCGACCTAAATCTGTCAGCGACTGGATTATGTCAGAGGCTCTACGGGTCCTCAAACTCCCTGAAGCCTCTCTCTCCAGTACGCCGCCGGAAGAATTTGCCGAGCTAGTGAAACTAGTGGATCAAGGGGAGATAAACCAAAACACTGCCAAAGATGTTCTGGAAGAGGTCTTTACGTCGGACAACAGCCCCTCAAAAATAATCGAACGGGACGGTCTGAGACGCATCTCCGACGAAGGTAAATTAGCAAAAGTGGTTGAAGAAGTCATCGGGGAAAACGGTGAAGCTGTATCGGACTACCTGGAGGGAAGGGATCAGGTTCTGGGTTTTCTCATCGGACAAGTGATGCAGAAGACCGAGGGCCAGGCCGATCCGGCAAAAGCTCGAAGCTTATTGCAGGAAAAACTGGAAGAGGCAGGAGAAAATAAGTGAGAAATCATCGGTCCCCACACGCGAAAGGAGGGAAGCCGGGAACTGGTCGGGACGACTGGATTTGAACCAGCGACCTCACGCGCCCCATGCGTGCGCGCTACCAGGCTGCGCCACGTCCCGAGACAGTTTAATATAGCACCAAAAGGGATCCTTTTCAAGACGGCGAGGGGTTCAGAGAGGTAATTCGTCCCAATTTCTAAACAGGCTCCGGTTTCCGGTCGATATCAAACTAGGTGATCGGGAGTTCGATCCAGCCGAGGACTGAATCCTCGTTTATGTCTAGTGCTTTCGATCATTTCAATCACTTCATCCACCAAATCGGGAGGGAAGTCCAGGCGGGATTTTATCCCCTCTGCAGAGATTTCCTCTACGTAAAAAAGGTACAAGATTTTATCGAGCTTTTGGTAGGAAGCTCCTAGATCTTCTCGATCCGTCTGGCCCGGCCACAGACCAGCAGAGGGCGGTTTATCAATTATCGATTTCGGCACATCCAGCAGTTTGGCCAGATCCTGGACCTCGCTTTTGAAAAGATGAACGATAGGGGAAAGATCCGCAGCTCCATCCCCGTACTTGGTAAAGTAACCAAGCAACCATTCCGACAAGTTTCCCGTCCCCACAACCAGGCCATTTAAGCTGTTGGCCATCCCGTAAAGCAGGACCATCCTGACCCGGGCCTTCAGATTGGCCAAAGCCATCCGATCCAGGTTGGGCAACGAGGGCCTAAAGGGCCTCACCTTGTCTTCGATGGAAATCTTTTTGACTGTGGAAAGGGGGACTTGTTCTTCCAGCTTGCGGACGTGTCTTTCATCCTCCGGAGGTGAGTCATCTTCAGGCAGGTAAAGTAAGACTAAATTATCTGCTCCCAGAGCCTTTTTACATAACACGGCCACCACCGCAGAATCAATCCCCCCTGATAATCCCACTACTGCACGGTTCATTCCGCTACTACGAAAATATTTGGAAATGAAATCCTGAATGCGGCGCGATTCTTTCCTCTGTTCTCCCAAACTGATTCGATCACCGATAGTGGGCATGCGAAGACCTCCGGCCAGTCAGTTCCGATACTGGTCAACTTTGTCTTGAACTTGCTCCTTTTGCTGGGTCAGAAATTCTTTTCGCTCGGTCAATTCACTGTATCGATCAAGTGACAAATCTCCCTGCAGTTGATCTGTAATCCGGTCTAGCTCGCTCTGGATAATATCGAGGGCTTTTTCCCAGTGCTCCAGGGCCTGTTCAGGATTTCCTCTGCTGCTGGCGATATCTCCCATCAAAACCTCAGCACGGTGGTATTTGGGATCTTCTTCCAATACCTGCTCCAACATTTCCTCGGCCTCTGAAGGCTTCCCCTGTCGCAGGTCGATAACTGCGAGAAAATACTTCGCTTCAACGAGGTTTTCTCGTTTGGGACCCGTGGAGATAAAGTGCTTCAGTGCGCTCCGTGCCTTTTCATATTCCTCTTCTTCCAACCACAGAGTACCGAGATGCAGGTAAAGTTTGTAATCGACAAACTGATCGGTAGACCTGGTAAAGTACTCCAGGGCCCGATCCGAGTTCCCCAAATTGCGTTCTACTACTCCAAGATAATAGTAAGTGTGTCGAGGTTGAAAATCCTTTATCAGACTATCCTGCAAGTAATCACGAGCAAGGTGATAGTTCCCATATTTCATCTGGGTGACCCCTTTATTCATCAGGATATTTGCTCGCCAGTCCCGATAAGCAAAGACCGAAATAGTTACTGCGAAGATCAACACAGGGACCAGTAGGAAATACAGATCAGGGGGCCGGAAAGTGACCTCAAACTGAGAATCTGCCACGGCAGGGGAGTGCAAGATCCCTAGCAGAAGGATGAAACTGAGAGAGGATGCGGGCAGATGCAGGGGGAAACTTACCGTTGAATGAGCCAAGAAGCCCAGACAGCCACTAAAAGCGACGATGCCAAGTAGCCGGGCTCGCTGGCTTTGAGCATTGAAGATTCTCTTCAAACCCGCCCACAACAGAAATACAAAAGAAAACAAAATTGCAAAACAACCCACAAGGCCCAGTTCTGCCACAAACTGGACGTATTCGTTGTGAGCTTGAACAGCTCGGGGGATAAACTCTCCAAAGTTCTCACCTCTGGGAGTCTGGAGAAAACGGGCCCTATAATCGAGAAATTTGATCTTGTAATTGCCTAACCCCACGCCAAAAAATGGATGATCTTTTAGCATTTCCCACGCCACGTACCAGTCTTCTACTCGAGCCCCACCCTTTTTCACCAGTTCGGTTATAAGTGGCTGAATGACTGGACTCAGAGCCCCCCACGAGCCGAGACTTTGAGAAGAATCCTCGGGCAGCGAAACCACGGAATTGAGCGGGCTAGGAGCTCCGACAAACAGATAAGCCAGAGCCAACAATACCAGAAGGAAGAGGATCCACTTTCGATTGTCCCTCAACTGATCAGTAACTGAAAACCATAAAACTCCAGTAAGGAAAAATAGCGCCGAAACCACAAGGGCCAGCCAGGCACCGCGGGCCCCGATGGGAAATAGAATCACGAAGGTAAAGGCCAGGACCACTGCCAGCATACCACGGACCACTTTCCCCTTTGCCAGGACCAGCACCCCAACCCCGGGGAAAAATAGATAGGCTAAAAACCCGGCCAGGTAATTTTGATTTCCCATGGTAGTAATAATATTGTCAACTCTTGGACTTAAGCCGTGTTTTCCTCGAACCACGCCCAAATACTGAAGCCCTCCGTAAATGGTTGCGGAAAAAGCCGCCAGCAAAATGGCAATCAGCAAAATTTTGGCTTCTTCCACCGAACGTACGGTATTGGCAATCAGCAGGTAGACGAAAAAGAAATATACCAACATTGCCAGGCTTTGAAGTACGGTGCCGACACTCGCAGCACTTATAATAGAGGCAAAACCCACCAGAAGGAGGATTGAAAAGGGGATGCTCAGGGAAGTAAACGAGATACTCATCCGACGGTGCACCAACGCCTCCCCCGCCCAGAGGAACAACAAAAATGAAATATACACTACGGTGTAAATGGTCTTAGTGTAGCCGTATTCGGTGTTGGGAAGATAGATCACCAGCGGCATGGTCAGCACGTAGAAAGCTAATAGCCACAGGCGAAACTTACGAAATGGGAAGGAAGCGGGGTCGGAAAGGAAGTCCCGGAAACCCTGAAACCGTTCGCGCCAGAAACTTTTATAGTCGTCAATCATAGCAATATATAAAAAGGTCGCAATTTTGGTCAAACTACATCTAGGAGTTTTCACAACCCACCGCATACGAAGATCATTATAAGCAGATAGGGCTCAAGCGTCCAACAACCATTAAATGGATCCCAGACAATGCCCGAATCCGGAACTCAGACGGTGTAGCTCCAAAAACCCCGTCGCTTGACAAGAAAAATACTGTAACATATAGTGTAGCAGGTCAGCAAATATAGTATATATTCTATCTGCGCTAGGAGGTCCATATGCGCCCCGACACCTGGTTAACCGAGAAAATACAGCGTTTAGATCCCTCTGCCACCGAAGAAGTGGACAACGAAGTCCACCGCCTGCAAGGGGAAGGGGTGGAGGACGTACTTTCCTTGGGAGTAGGAGAGCCCTGCTTCGATACTCCGGAAAATATTAAAGCAGCCGCCTGGCAAGGTTTGAAAGGTGGAAAAACAAAATATGAACCGACAGCAGGGGATTACGAACTGAGGAAGGCCATTTCCAATAAACTGCAAGTTGAAAATGATATTTCGGCCCCTCCGGAAGAAATCATCGTCACCCTGGGGGCCAAATTTGCCATTTTCCTGACCTTTCAAGCGGTACTTGAGCCAGGAGACAAAGTGATGTTGCTCGATCCCTCTTGGGTAACCTACGAGCCTGCAGCCAAGCTGGCAGGCGCGGAAACGGTACACGTCCCCACCGACAGATCGAACGGCTTCCAACCCGACCCGGACACAGTCAAACGAAAGCTTGAACCAGAAGTCAAATTAATGGTACTAAATACCCCCTGCAATCCCACGGGAGCGGTGTTCAACCCCTCCACTATCCAAGAATTGGCAGGGATTGCGGAAGAAAACGGGTTCCTACTCCTTTCCGACGAACCCTACGAGTATCTGGTATTTCAGGGTAACCACTACAGTCCGGGCGGAGATTTCGATAACGTGGTTACAGTAAATGCCTTTTCCAAGAGTTACGCCATGACGGGGTGGCGACTCGGTTATCTCACTGCTCCTCCGGAAATTCTTCAAGGAGTCAAGAAAATCTATCAACATTCAGCCTCCTGTGTAAATTCATTTTCTCAACTTGGCGGAATCGAGGCACTGGAAAACGAACAGTCCAGACGGAGGGTGGAGGAGATGGTAGCGGGATACAAAGAGCGACGGGATTTGATGTTGGACCTGATCGAAGATTCAGAATATTTACACAACGAATTCACTCCGCAGGGTGCCTTCTACTGCTTCCCCGCCTATGAGTCAGATCAGCCCTCCATGGAGCTTGCCAAAGAGATATTGACCGAGACGCACGTGGCAACGGTTCCCGGAAGCGCGTTTGGAGAAACTGGCGAAGGCCATCTTAGACTTTCGTATGCCACTTCTAAACAAACTATCGAAGAAGCCTTCGATCGGATGGAGGACTTTTTCAGCCGGAGGTGAGTGTTGTTGGAGGATAGAAGTCGGGGGAACTAAAACCTCTGGAAAACTTTAAAACCGAGATTTCTGAACCAATAACCAATGACTTTTAGCCTGGTCAGGCTCGGTATCAGCCTAGACAGTGCGATCGGAGAATTAAGTTTGTGAGGTGTTAAATGTGAACTATGTCGATGAGAGATATCTCTCTGGTAGACAATTTATGCTGGGCAACTATGCGGTAGTGGAGGGTGCACTTGCTGCAGGTTGTGATTTCTTCGCAGGTTACCCTATTACACCGGCCAACGAAATTTCAGAAAGGATGTCCGAAAGGCTGCCGGAGGTCGGAGGGGACTTTCTGCAGAGCGAGGACGAACTCTGCTCAATTTACGCTGTAACCGGGGCTTCACTATGTGGGGCCAAGGCCATGACGGCAACTGCAAGCGCCGGCTTTAATTACATGCAGGAAGGGCTCGGTTACGCCTCCTCGGTAGAAGCTCCCTGTGTCATCGTGGACGTTCAAAGGTGTAGGGGAGAAAATTACGCAACTCAAGCAGACGTAATGCAAATGAAGTGGGGGGCAAGCGGAGACTACGAAATCGTAGTTCTGGCCCCTTCATCCGTCCAAGAGCTGTTTGATTACACCGTTGAGGCCTTCAACATATCTGAAAGGTATCGGATTCCCGTGATAGTAATGTCGGAAACCACTATAGCGCTAATGAGAGAGAATTTGACCATCCCCAAACCCGGAGAAATAACCATAGAGGAGCGCAGAAAACCGCAAGTTGGGCCAAAAGACTTCCTACCTTTTGCTCCTGACGAAAAAGGAGTCCCTCCAATGCCTCCTTTCGGAGAAGGTTACCATACCCTCTACTCCCTAAATCCCCACGATGAAACCGGTGATATAAACTGGGATCCCGACGTTTACGAGAAGATGTACCAGCGGGTCACTGGAAAAATTCAGAACAACCTCGAGGACATAACCAAAGTGGAGTCATATCACGTCGAAGATGCTGAAATAGTTCTAGTCGCCTACGGGAGCGAATGCAGGCCGGCCATGGATGCTACCTTCAAAGCAAGAGAAAGAGGCTACAACGCAGGTCTGCTTAAGCTCGGTACAGTATGGCCTGTCCCGGAAAAAGAAATTCGAGCGGCGGGAAGGCAGGCTGATCACGTTTTGGCAGTGGAAATGAACATCGGAAAATACTCTCGTGAAGTGGAAAGGATCTGTTCGGATTACTGCAACGTAGAGTCCGTCACCAAAAACCGAGGGAAAATCCACACTGCTCAAGAAATTTATTCGGTCATCGAGGAGGTAATGTAAATGTCAATAGAGGACGAGGGGCGAGCCAAGCTGCGTTCTGGTTCCCTTCCTCACTTCTTTTGTCCCGGCTGTGGCTGTGGTCAAATAATGAACTTCTTTACCAGAGCTTCGAACGATATTAATCTGGATTTCGACAACCTGGTTGCCATAGGCGGGGTGGGATGTACTGCCAGAATACCAGTTTATCTAGAAGCCGACGCGCTTCATGGGATTCACGGAAGAGTTTTCCCCTGGGCCACGGGGATAAAACTTCACAATCCAGACCTGGACGTGGTGGTGTTTGCCGGGGATGGAGGAGTAGGTGCTATCGGGGGTAACCATTTTATTCAGGCTGCCAGGAGGAACCTGGACGTTACCGTAATCGTGGTCAACAACCTCAATTTTGCAATGACCGGCGGCCAGGTATCTCCAACTACTCCAGCCGGAATGACCACCATGACTACCCCTTATGGAAACAAGGAAGAGGAATTCGACCTGGTTGAACTAGGTCGGGCTGCCGGGGCTACATTCTTTAGCCGATGGAATACTCACCGGTCGGAACAAGCTACTCAAGCCATCAAAAACGCACTCAAACACAACGGTTTTTCCGTGGTGGAGATCGTCTCTCAATGCCCGACACAATTTGGTAGATACGCTCTGGGAACCGGAAAACCTACAGAGGTTCTACAGTGGATAGAAGACCGGTCTCTGCTAAGTAACGAAGCAGATGGACTCTCAGAAGAGGAGAGAAAAGAAAAGTTCGTCCTCGGAAACTTTTTCAGCGAGGAAAAGCCGGTGTTTAAAGGTAGCACAGTCGCCGAGGAGGAAAAATGAACAACAACTTAAACATTCAATTTTGTGGTTTTGGCGGCCAGGGCATAGTTCTTTCATCCCATCTCTTCGGTACAGCCGCCGTCCAGGGCCCGAAACTGAACGCAGTCCAGACTCAATCGTTCGGCTCCGAGGCCCGGGGTGGGGAGTGTCAGGCGGAACTAATTCTCTCCAGGGAGACCATATATTCCCCTTCGGCCGATGAGATCGATCTCCTTGTGGCGTTGTCCCAACCTGCTCTGTCCCAGTACGGGGAAAATTTGAAATCCGGCGGATATCTGCTTGTGGATCCCGAGCTGGTTACTGAAATCAACAGGAGCGACGTCACGACGATTGAACTCCGAGCCCGGGAGATGGCAGAGGAACTGGGTCACGAACTGATAGCAAACATGATAATCCTCGGTTTTCTGCAACAGGCAACTGGCCTGTTCGACAAAGAAGACCTGTTTTCGGTCATTGAAGAAAACGTCAAGGATAAATTCGTCGAACTGGACCTCAAAGCCGCAAAAAAGGGTATTGAAGTGGCAAAAGAAAGGGGAGTTAAAATGGAGGTATCGGTGAATGAGACTGCTTGAATGCCAGGGGAAAGACCTGTTTTCCTCCTACGGTATCCCCCTACCCCCAGGACAAGTTTTCACAAAGGAATCCCTATCAGAAAAGAAACTTGAGGACTTTTCCAGCTTTACTTATCCAGTGGTGGTAAAAGCACAGGTACCGGTCGGCGGAAGGGGAAAGGCTGGGGGAATTGAGACCGCCGATAATTCTGAGGAATTAGCAAAAACAGTAAGCAGATTAACGAACACCGAACTCAAGGGGGAAAGAATCAACTCAGTGCTTGTGGAGGAAAAAGTCCCCTACGAAAAAGAGTTGTACCTGGCAATTACCCTGGATAAGGAGCAAAATACGCCGCTGCTGATGGCCAGTTCCGGGGGAGGCGTGGATATCGAGCAGAGGGCCAGTTCTCCGGGACAGGACCTGGTCAAGAAACCGATCGATCCTGAACTGGGAATTCCTCAGTACCTCAAGGGCCTGTCCGCCAAGAGGTTGGGAGTGGAAAAAGAAACCAAACTGGCGGGGATCCTGGATTCCATGTACTCCCTGTTCCGGGGAAAGGACGCCACGCTGGTAGAAATTAATCCACTAGCCGAGTCCGATGGGGGATTAATTGCCCTGGATTCGAAGGTCATCCTCGACAGCTCGGCCGATTTCAAACACCCCAAGCTATTCCAAAACCTAAGAGAGGAAAAACGCAAACTTTTGAAGAGAAGTGCACCCGGACCGGAACGGCTGGCCCGGAAATACGAAATAGACTACGTACCCCTGAAGGGAGATGTGGGCCTGATTTCCGATGGAGCCGGGACTGGGATGCTTACTCTGGATTTGATATCCGACTTCGGCGGATCCCCGGCCAACTTCTGTGAGATGGGGGGGAAGGCCGACGATGAAACCGTTGCTCGTTCCATGGAAGTGGTTCTGGCTAACGAAGACGTCTCTGTGCTGTTAATTACTCTGATCGGGGGCCTGACCAGAATGGACCACATGGCAGAGGGAATCGCCGACTACGCGACAAATAATGAAATCAAAGTCCCGTTGGTAATTAGAATGTGTGGAACAAAGGAAGACAAGGGAAAAGAAATACTTGACGATGCGGGGATTGATACCTTTGACAATCATCCTCAAGCCGTCCGGCGAGCAATTCAATTGGCAGAGGAAAGGTGATTCTATTGTCCATTCTTGTTGATCAATCCACAAGAGTGTTAGTGCAGGGGATAACCGGCAATATTGGGGCCTTCCAAACCAAGGTAATGAAAGAATACGGAACCCGAGTAGTGGCCGGGGTCACCCCGGGGAAAGGAGGAAAGGAAGTTCACGGCATTCCTGTTTACGATTTCGTGGAAGAAGCCCTGGAAGAACAAGATGTAGACGCGGCAATCAGTTACGTACCAGCTCGATTTTCAAAGAACGCGGCGCTGGAAGCGATCGACTCCGAAATTCCTTTCTTGGTCTTAACCGCCGAGGAAGTACCCTCCCGAGACATGATGGAAATTATAAGACACGCGGATCGACACGGGGCAATGGTTCTAGGCCCAGACACGCCGGGATTGATTTCACCCGGCAAGTCTAAGTTGGGAGTGCATCCCAACCGAATGGTTAAACAGGGTAGGGTCGGCGTTCTCTCCCGCAGCGGAGCCCTCTCTTATGAAATTTGCAAAACCCTGACCGAAAATGGAATCGGCCAATCGACCGTAGTCGGCATCGGTGGCGGCCCCCTGTGGGGGTTAACTCAGGTGGACGTTCTCCGCTTATTTGATCAAGATGAAGAGACTGATGCCATCGTATTAGCAGGAGAAGTAGGAGGTAAAATGGAACAAAAAGCAGCGGAATATATTGAAAACGAAGCCCAAAAACCCGTAGTGTCCATCATCGTCGGGCGCTCAGCCCCCACCGGAGCGAAGCTGGGGCACGCCGGGGCGATTATTGAAGGAGACAGCGGCAAAGCGAAAAACAAAATTAATAGGTTGGAGGCAGCTGGGGCCAGAATTGCCCATAATCCGGCGCAAGTTGCCGAAATCCTAGATCAAATACGAGGTTGATATCATGAGTATTACCATTGAGGAAAAGCTGTGCAAGGGATGCAATATCTGCGTGTATTTTTGTCCTACGGAAGTGCTGGAACTCTCGGAGGAGCGAAACGAGAAAGGGCATAACGTGGCCCAAGTAATTAACCCCGGGGACTGCATTCAGTGTAAACAGTGCGAGAGAAACTGTCCGGATTTTGCCATTTCAGTAAACGGCAGTTAAACTCCAACAAGAAGTCCTCCGAAAACAAATCAAGCAAAAGTGAGGTCGATTTCGATGACAGAGAGCCACGAACAAAAGGTGGTTGGCGTTATGGGCGGTATGGGTCCCGAAGCCACGGTAGAATGCTTTGAGAGTATCGTGGATCAGACAGCGGCGGAAACCGACCAAGATCACATCCCGGTTATCGTATTCAATCGACCCCAAGTACCCGATCGTACGGCCGCAATTCTGCACGACGGCGAGGACCCTACCCCCTTTCTGACCGAAATGGCCACCGGTCTCCAGCGTGCAGGAGCGGATTTTTTAATAACCCCCTGCAACACGGCTCATTTTTTCATAGACAGGGTGGAAAAGGAAATAGATATCCCCATTCTTAATATGCCAGAAGCAGCTATTCAAAGCATCCCGCGAGGTTCCACGGCGGGGCTGCTAGCCACCGATGGAACAATTGAGACCGGATTGTACGACAAATATGCTGAATCAAACGAAGTGCAACTAAAGATACCAGAGGCAGAAGACCAGAAGCGGGTCATGGAGGTTATATACGGCCAGCAGGGAATAAAAGCTGGGTACAGTGGCACTGATCTGACACAGGCCCTGGTGGAAGTAGCGGAGAAGCTCAAAGAGGAAGGGGTTCAGTATATCATCGCTGGATGCACTGAGATTCGGATCGTACTCGAACCTTCAGATCTCAGAGAACTGACACTGATTCGCCCCATCGACGTGATTTGCAGACGGGCAATAGAACGGGCTGGAGGAAAATTGGAGTTGTCCGAGAAACGCTAACAATTCGAGGCCTTCTAGGAGCGAAAGCCAATTAAGCATAGCCTAGTTGGCAGTTTTTCCTTGAAAAGCTTCCCAGGTCCGCTTCTCGGCCTTTTGGAGATGTTCGACGATCGCTTCGCGAGCCCTCTGAGGGGATTTATCAAGCAGGGCCCGGATGATGGACAGGTGTTCCTGATTTCCTTGCTCGATTAAATTGTTACGATTTTCCGCCGTAGCTTCAGCAAAGAATCGGATGCGGATGTTGTAATTCTCT
This sequence comes from Candidatus Acetothermia bacterium, assembly GCA_046543285.1. GTDB lineage: Bacteria > Bipolaricaulota > Bipolaricaulia > M55B111 > M55B111 > JBKGZS01. The sequence continues at coordinate 19,466 of JBKGZS010000007.1, forward strand.
ATGAAATCGAACAGCTGGAGTAACAAATCATTGCCCACCGCCTCCAGCAGCAAACTGTTCAGCTCGATATCCGTCTTGCGGTACCGCTGGTATTTCTCTTCCCCCGACAGATCCGGGATGCCTTCCATCCGTTCTTTTAGCTTCTGCAATTTTTCTTCTGAGGTATCAGCAGCCGCGTTCGCCGCAACGTAGGGTTCGAGAATCTTTCTGACTTCGTAAGTCTGACGGATATCCTCGCTGGAAATATCTGAAACTTGAGCCTTCCGGCGGGGATTGTATTTTACCAACCCGTCATTACTGAGTCGTATCAGAGCCTCTCTCACCGGCGTTTGACTGACCCCAAGCTCTTCGCTCAACTTTTCGATGGAAAGAAATTCCCCCGGGGAGACCTCGTTTGTAAAAATCATCTCTTTGATAGCCTCGTAGGCTTCTTCAGTAAGCGTTTTATTTGAAATCTCAACCATGGGAATCAGTAAACTATATCATATATACTAAAGCCGCACAAATTAGAGCCCAGGCGCACAACCCCCTCAGGAAATCAGTCGCAGAATGTCCTGATAGGTCAGAAAGATTAAAAGGGCAAGTAAGATAACGAAACCAATGGTGTGGATAAAACCTTCGCGTTCCGGCGGGATAGGTCGTCCACGGAGACCTTCGTACAAGGCAAATCCAATTCGACTACCGTCCAAAGCTGGAAAGGGAATAAGGTTTATTATGCCCAGATTAAGACTTATCAGGGCAATCATGGTAAACAGCGAATATATACCTTGCTCCAGACCTTGGCCCAGGTAATTTGCTATTCCGACGGGACCCGAAACTGCCTCCCTGGCAGGAACGTCTCCGGCAATAACCATTCGAAGTCCTTGATAGGTAACTATCAAAATAGTTCTTATCTGATCCAAACCTAGCCGGATGCTAGTTACCGGACCAATGGACCGCCTGATTATCTCGGGACTGAGGGATTCTAAGACCTCGCTTCGAACCACGGTTCGGGGTAACTCAAGCTGGCTCTCTTGCTCCCCTCGCTCCACAGTCAACTCAAGAGGCGAAGACTTGTCGTCCTCCCTGAATAGGCTCAAGAATTCCGCCCAGCTCGATACCGTCCTGTCACCGACCTGCAGAACACGGTCTCCGGGGCGCAATCCAGCCTGACGGAAAACGGAATCCTCTCTGACGTGAGCAATTCGAGTATTGCCTGCGGGACCCAGGCTAACGCCCAACATATAGCGTCCCTCTTCAGCATAGTATTTTGGAGTTACAGTCACCTCCTTTTGACCTTCCTCCCCTCTGAGTGTAACGGTCACCGGTGTGTCTTCATTCTGCTGAATAACGGCGTTTATATCGCGAATCGAGGTTATTTGACGTCCACCCACCCCAAGAATTCGATCACCCACCGATAGAACTTCACGGGAGGGGGAATCGGAAAGGATATCGTAAACACCAATGGTGGGAACGCCGGTGGAACCGACCAGGAAGATCATTATCAAGATCGCGGCCAAAACGTTCATTAGAGGACCGGAGCTTGCAATAAAAATCTTCCGAAGCGGATTCTGGGCATAATATTTGCGCCCCTCAGGAACTTCTTCATCTACGTCGCCGTCTTCCGAAATATCTTCACCGGCCATTTTCACATAGCCGCCGAACAGGATAGGTTTCAACGAATAAGTGGTCTCCCCGCTTTCGAATTTCGCGAGATCAGGCCCAAACCCAATAGCAAATTGATGAACCCAGACACCCGAAAGTTTGGCCGCGAGCAAATGGCCACCTTCGTGAATCAGGATCAAAAAAGAGAGAACACCCACAAATAAAAGAACAGTGATCATAGTGTCTCCACCTGAAGCTTTAAGATCCGCTCGGTATCATCCTGCACCCGATAATTGTGGTTTATACGAAACCCAATAACCCAAATTATGGCTTCCTCATCAGCGAGCAGCGGTACCATATCTCGCTCATTATAAGGGACCTTCTGATCAATGAAAAAATCCTTTAATTTCTTATGTCCTTTCATTCCAAGCGGCTGAAAACGATCCCCGTCGCTTCGATTTCTTATCGTCAACTGGCCTTGTACCATCCGAGCGTCGATATACTCTTCTAGAGGATCGCAAGAGACAACATCTGAAGGGGAGAGATCTCCCCCGGAGTGAACCTCGGCACGGAATTTGTATCCAGGTTTGGGCAGAACGATCTCCTCGCCAACGTGGGCCGTGTAATAGTAATCCTCTGAGCCACCTTTCTGAAAGGGTAACTGGGACACGTGAAGGCAATTTCCATCCTGCCGCAGCACAACTTGATCGGGAAGGTGGATTTCCCAGCGAGAAGTATTAGAGTACAAATTTTCCACAGCCTGTGAGATATGTCGATACGAAACATCATGTAAATCGCCCTTAATTTCGGCGATTGCCCGCCGAACCAAGCGCTTGGAAACAAAGCGGTGAAAAACCGTTAAATTATCAACGTCGATCACGAGTGATCCGTCCTCTCTGCTGGTGGAAAGTGCTTCCCAGCGTTGCTGAAAATGATCCTTCAAGAAGGAGTCCGCCTCGTTCATAATTTTGGAGGTGCGTGCGAGAGCTGCTTTAATTCGAGGATTGTAATCGTCCTCTAGCCGGGGGAGAAGTTCGTGACGGATCCGGTTGCGCAAATATTTGGTGTCGAGGTTGGTTGCATCCAGGCGATAATCGAGCCCCCGTGTAGTTGCGTAGTCAAGTATCTCATCCCGGCTGCAGTCTATTAAAGGTCGGATAAATGGAGGGCGAATCGGCTTCATTCCCCGGAGCCCCCTGACCCCAGCCCCTCTAATCAGGTTGATCAACAGAGTTTCCGCTCTGTCATCACGGTTATGGCCCAGGGCCACGTGCTCGAAATCGCGCTGCTCAGCAACCCGGCGGAGAAATTGGTAACGTTTTTTGCGCGCCATCTCTTCTTCCGAACTGCCTTCTTGGTTGGCCTGCTGGCGCAAATTATCCAGCTTATCCGTAAAACAGTTCAATCCCAGTTTATCGGCCTTTCTTTCCACAAATATCCGGTCCTGGCAAGAATTATCTCCTCGCAGGCCGTGGTCCAGATGAGCAACTCCCAGCTCCAAATTCAACTTCTCCCGAAGCTCCACGAGCACGTGAAGCAAAACTACGGAATCAACACCTCCCGAAACGGCCACCAAATAGGAGGGGGCATCCGTTAACTTTTCTTCCCTTAAAAAATCCAGAACTCGTTCTCGAATATTCATAGAGATTAAGCTTCGATTGATATTAGTTTACCAGCTGCGGAGAGTAAGTACCACTGTGACAGTAGATCGTCCTCCTGATCGTCACCTTCACTCCGTTGCAACCAATATCGGACTTATTTATAATGGTTCTACCCAAGTTGGAGGTCCGCAAACATAATGAGCGAAATTCTCGAAGATCTGAGCAAAAGTGTTTTTGATATGGATCCTGAGGGAGCAAAGGAGTTGACCCAGCAGGCAGTAGACGAAGGAATCGACCCCGAAATCATACTCAACGGAAGCCTGGTCACAGCAATGGAAAAAGTTGGCGACCAATACGAAGCTGGGGACAGATACGTTCCGGAGATGCTGCTGTCGGCCGAGGCCATGAAAGAGGCAATGCAGATCTTGAGACCTCTGCTGGCTGACTCAGGCGTGGAGCCGAAGGCCAAAATCGTAGTAGGGACGGTCGAGGGAGATCTGCACGATATCGGTTTAAACCTGGTGGGAATGATGCTCGAAGGTTCCGGTTTCGAAATTATCAACCTGGGAGCCGACACCTCAGCAGAGGAATTTGTAGAAGCAGTTGAAGAACAAAACGCCGACGTAGTCGGAATGTCCGCACTTCTGACCACGACCATGACTCACATGCCCGAAGTGATTAAATCTCTGGATGAAGCCGACCTCCGAGACCAGGTAAGAGTCATCATTGGAGGAGCACCCGTTTCCCAGGACTACGCGGATGAGATAGGGGCCGACGGCTACGCTCCCGATGCGGCTTCTGCAAGCAGAATGGTTAAAAGTCTCATCAAATCAAGCTGAAAAACATAGGTTTCTCGCCCTACCCTATTTAAACAGTAGAGGCGAGGATTATTACTTATCTCCAACTCCGGCGAGAGCGAGATCTTGCGATCCTAAACCCCAAGGTGGGCCCGTGGTGGAACTAATTTTCACCGAATACTCTCTCACCACTTGTTAGTATCAGAAAGTTTTTTTTATACTATGGTTCGACGGGGCTCCGCAGGTTGGGGCGCTGTCAATTCGAGGTTCAAGCAATCTTTTCCATTGAGCTCGATGAATGCGGTATCCATTCGCTTACTTATGCTTAGACCGTCTCACGACATCGTTACATGCTACCCTTCATCTGCAATTAAGGTCCCTAAAGGGGAGGAACCCTAGCGTTGAACGACATAAAAAGGGCTTTCCTGCTTCCAACCCATTTAGTTTACAGGGAGAATATTGTCTCGCTTCCAAAATGGACCGGGGGAAATCCCGTCTCATCAAAAAATTTCTGTGGAGATGATTTTTCCTATGGATTATTTACCCACGAGTGAAGAACAGCAAGAGGAGATGCTCGCTGAACTCGGAGTAGAGTCCGTGGAGGAGCTCTTCGAGGATATTCCGGCGGAAATTCGCGATAGATTCGAGCCAACGGGTATCGACGGCCACGACGAGATGGCCGTCGATAATAAACTTACCGAACTGGCAAGTAAAAATGACTCATCCTCCAATCGAACTCAGTTCCTGGGTGGAGGAGTTTACGATCACTTCATTCCCTCGCTGGTGGACCACGTAACGGGCAGATCCGAATTCTACACCGCCTACACACCTTATCAAGCTGAAATCAGTCAGGGGACACTGACCTGGATGTTCGAATTTCAGAGCCACGTAGCGGAGCTGACGGGAATGGACATTGCCAACTCCTCGATGTACGACGGGGCTTCCGCCACTGCGGAGGCCGTTCACCTCTGTCTGAGGGTCAGAGAAGGTAACAAAGCTATAGTCGCGGAAAACCTTAACCCCCGTTATCGACAGGTTCTAGAGACCTACCTTCCGGGAAGTGAAAACGAAATCATCGATCTTCCCTCGGAAGGAGGAAGAATCGATCGGAAAAAACTCCAAGAACTTATAGAAGAAGAGGAAGGAATAGCTTCGGTGGTCCTGCAGTCTCCCAATTACTTCGGACTGGTAGAAGATTTGGGCGAGATTGAGGAATACTTAAACGACGAGATGCTCGTAGTGGCAACTAATCCGCTGTCACTCGGCATATTCGAACCACCCGGCAACTTCGGTGCAGACGTGGTAACAGGAGAGGGGCAGCCCCTCGGCAATCCACCAAACTACGGAGGGCCTCTGCTGGGACTTTTTGCCACGAAGAAAGAGTACATTCGGGCCTTGCCCGGGCGGGTAAGCGGTCTGACCACCGACAATCAGGGAAACGAAGGTTACGTCATGGCCCTTCAAACCAGAGAGCAGCATATTCGTAGAGAGAACGCAACGTCCAACATCTGCACAAACCAGGCCTTAAACGCTCTGGCAGCCACTGTCTATCTCACCTCCCTGGGGCCGGAAGGGTTCCAGGAAGTAGCTCGATTAAACTGGGATAAAGCACACTACCTTGCTTCACGGATAGAGGAAATTTCGGGATTTAGTCTCGAATGGGACGCCCCCTTCTTCAACGAATTTACCGTCAGAGTAGAAGGTGGCGCGGAGAAGGCCTGGAAAGAGTTGCACCGGGCAGAAATTGACACGCTTCATCCCAAGTATCTGTATCCTCTAGGCTTAAAAGAACATCTTCTGATCGCGGTGACGGAAAAACGAACTCACGGGGAAATGGACCGTTTAGTAGAAGTCCTGAAAGGAGCAAAGTTATGAAAAACATCTATCAGAAATCCAGCAAAGGTAGACGAGCAGTTGGTTTTGATGAACCCACCTTGTCCGACCAAGAACCTGAAGAGACAATAAGTTCAACACTGCTCAGAGACGAAAAACCGAACCTGCCGGAAGTCAGCAGGCCCGAAATCACCCGCCATTATACCGAGTTAAGCAAAGCGAACTACGGAGTGGACGATGGCCTGTATCCGCTGGGGTCCTGCACCATGAAATATAATCCCAAACATCATGAGGATCTGGCAAAGCAACCGGGATTCAGCTCTACTCATCCCCTTCAGGACGGGGAGCTGTCACAAGGAAATCTAGAATTAATGTACAGGCTTGGCGAGTATTTGAAAACCATAGGCGGCATGGATGCCATTACTCTACAGCCGGCGGCGGGAGCTCACGGTGAACTCACCGGCATGTTGATGATCCGGAAATATCATGAAGTTCAGGGTCAGTTGAATGAAAAAAGGGAAATCTTACTCCCCGACTCCGCTCACGGAACCAACCCCGCCTCCGCGAACGTGGCCGGCTTTCAGGTCCGGGAAATTAAGTCCAACGAGCGGGGCATGGTAGACCTGGAAAAACTCGAAGATGCGGTAGGCTCTCACACGGCTGGAATAATGTTGACAGTTCCCAATACTCTGGGAATATTTGAATGTGATATTCTCGAAGTAGCTGAAATCGTTCACGAAGCAGGGGGGCTGTGTTATTTCGACGGAGCTAACTTGAACGCCTTCCTGGGGAAGGTCAGGCCCGGAGATATGAACATGGATATAGTTCATTACAATTTACATAAGACCTTCAGCACTCCTCATGGCGGGGGCGGGCCCGGCGCGGGGCCGGTGGCGGTCGCTGACAAGCTGGCTGATTACTTACCAGTGCCCATAGTGGAGCACGACGGAAGCGACTATTATCTAAAGAGCGACCTCCCCCACTCAATTGGAAAAGTCAGTCCTTATTACGGCAACTTCGGGGTAATGATCAAGGCCTTTACCTACATCTGGGAGCTGGGCGATCGGGGGCTGGAAAAGGTAGGTGAAAGGGCAGTATTGAACGCAAACTATCTCTGCAAAAAATTGCAGAACACTTATCCACTTCCCTTCGAGAGTTTATGCAAGCATGAATTCGTCCTCTCCGGCAAAGAAATTGGAGAAGATTTAGGAACCGTAGATATCGCCAAAAGACTGCTGGACTATGGATATCACCCCCCTACGGTATACTTCCCTCTAATCGTAAAAGAGGCCCTGATGATAGAACCCACGGAAACAGAACCAAAACACTCCCTGGACGAATTTGTGGAAGCGATGAAAGAGATCGCGCAAGAAGCCCGGGAAAAGCCGGAGCTTTTACACCAAGCCCCAACGAGGACACCGGTGGGGCGTCTCGACGAGACACAGGCCGCGCGAAATCCAATCTTCACCTGGGCCCAGCAGAAGGAGGAAAGCTAGTTCAACTTGACCACAGGGAGGACCAGCCCGAAAAGCAGCTCAGAATCAGCAATTACACCTGCTTGCCTATTTAATCGAAGGAGGGCAGATGAAAGAATTTGACAACTATCCCGACCTATTGGCCGATGTGGATTTGAAAGACCTGGAACAGCTCGATCCATTTGTAAATAAATTAATCGAGATTGAAGAGGAAAGGGAGTCCAAAAAATTAATTTTGATCCCTTCCGAATCAGTGGCCCCTCCTGCAGTCAGAGAGGCCCTCGGCTCTGTTTTCAATAACGTCTATGCCGAAGGTTACCCCAGAGAGGAAATGACCATGGAATCGGAACCCAGACTCCAGGATCTGGCCAATCAATTGAACCACTATCGCAGATACGCCAACCGCCGTTTTTACAAGGGAGTAGAATATGTGGATCTCCTCGAGAGCCTTGCTCAAGAGCGAGCCAGTAGATGTTTTGCCACCGAGGAAGTATCCCCGGACCAGATCTTTGTAAACGTGCAGGCTCTGTCCGGCACAGCTGCGAACCTAGCAATTTACGATACCTTCGTTCAACCCGGAGGCACCGTAATGGGGTTGAGTCTGGATCAAGGGGGACACCTTTCCCACGGGAGCGAGTTCAACCTGACCGGGAAACGCTACGATATCGTCTCCTACGAATCCGATCCTCAAACCGGAAAACTCGATTACGATCAGATTCATCAGCTGGCACAAGAAAACGAACCCGAGATGATTATTGCAGGCTACACTTCGTTTTCGTGGGCTCCAGACTGGGACCGATTTCGAGAAATAGCTGACGAAGTAGGCGCGATACTGCTGGCCGACATCGCTCACACCGCCGGCATGGCGATTGCCGGCGCCTATCCTAATCCGATCGGGAAAGCTCATGTAACCATGTGCACTACCCACAAAACCATTGGCGGCCCCCGAGGAGCTATTATCATGACCACGGATAAGGAAAAGGCCGACCGGTTGGACGAGGCCATTTTCCCCGGCGCTCAGGGTGGCCCTCACCCCAACAAGTTTGCGGCCATGGCAGTTGCTTTCCGCTTGGCCCAAACAGAAGCTTTTACTGAGATGCAGCACAAAATCGTGAAAAACGCCTCTCATCTGGCCAACTCCCTCCAGGAAAAGGGCCTGGAACTAGCTTACAGGGGAACCGATACTCATCTGCTGGTAATTGACCTCACGAAAATAGAATCCAGTACCGAATTCACTATGATGGGAGAGGTAGCTTCCCGGATTCTTGACCTGGCTCGAATTGTCTCCAACAAAAACACCATTCCGGGAGACGAGAGCGCAGCAGTGGCCCACGGTCTTAGATTGGGAACGCCATGGATAACTCAAAGGGGCATGGGCAAGGAAGAGATCGAGGAGATCGCGGACATCCTCGCTCTGGTATTACAAAACATTAAACCCTTTAGTTACATCGGCTTAACCAATCCCCTTTCCCGAGGGAAGGTCGACCTCGACCTGCTTCTCGAAGCTAGAGAGCGGGTGGCAGAACTAGTCACGGGATTTCCCCCCCAGAGCGACCGCGTCGGTCGATATCCTTATTTTTATCTGCATCCAGACCAGAAAACAGACAAGGAACAAGAATTCGAATCCACTGAAAGCAGAGCTGAATGGAACGAGGCGGGGCTGCTAAAGGTGCGGGGGCACAGGCCTAAACCTTTCTTGAACCAGCTTTCTACCCGAGACCTGCTGGACGGCCAACCAGAGAAAGGAAAGACCACCGCCCTGCTGGACGAAGAGGGCCAAGTGCTGGAAATTGCCGAGGTCATCCCCCTGGAAAAAGGACAAGAATACCTGGTGATAACTACTGGAGAAAACCACGAGAAAACAGTGGATTGGCTGAGAGCTATCGCCGACGGATACGTAATTTTCGACAAAGATGATCTCTTTCGCAAGGTAGAAGGTCCGGCTGTTGTTCAGGATCTTACAGACCCCAAGGAAAACCAGGAGGAGACGGTTTGCTTTGGCCCTTTTCAAGCCGAGGAGTTTTTCGAAACTGCAGACCCTGATGCCGCCAAGGAATCCGGAATGCTCTCCTCTGTTGAATTCGGGGATGAGTCTTTCCGCTACTATATATCAGAAAATCGTCCAGGTGACGTATTCCTCTGGGGTCCCCGGAGCCAGACCTCTACGCTCCAAGCTCACCTCGACCTCAAAACGAAGGGTGAAAAACAGGCCCTGGGAACATCCGGTAAAGAGCTTTACCAACAGCGTCCCGAACTGTTCGATTTAACGGCACCTTACTACGTGGGAATAGAGGAGCTTGAACGAGAGTTGCCGGAAGGAACTCTTCCTCCTGCCCCCGAGAAGACCTTCGACTTCAGTGACTACCAAGACGTCGAAGGCCAGGAAACTAGAAAGACTCCTTTATTCGAACGTCACCAGGAGCTGGGAGCCAGGATGGCCGAATTTGCGGACTGGAAAATGCCCTTCTGGTATTCAACCATCATCGAAGAACATCGTGCCGTCAGAGAGAACGCGGGTCTCTTCGACGTCGGCCATATGGGTGTATTCGGTTTCTACGGTGAGGGAGCAACGAGCTTCCTTGACCTGGTTACCTCCAACTACGTTCGTTGGCTGAACGACAACGAAGCCCAGTATACCTATTTATTAGATCCCCGCGGAGGAGTGGTAGACGACGCCATGGTCTACCGGCTGTCTCAGACTCGCTACTTGATGGTGGTCAATGCCGCAAACGCAGAGAAAAACTGGGATTGGTTGACAGCAGTTAACTCCGGAGAGTACGTTATTGAGCCTGATCGCCCCTGGATAAAACCGGAACAGGAAGCGGAATTGATAAACCTCAGAAGCGAGGCCGCAGGAGAGAGAGCCCGACTCAATATTGCCCTCCAGGGGCCGGAATCGAGAAAGATCTTGCTGGAACTGATAGACAGCTCGGAGGGGCGCGAACGCCTGGTAAATATGTCCCGCAACGAAGTTTACGGCTTCTCTTTAAGCGGAATCGATACTATCGTCGCAACAACGGGATACACGGGCGAAGAAGTCGGTTACGAGCTGCTGGTCCATCCCGAGCAGGCAGTAAGCCTGTGGGATGCGCTGTTGGAAAAGGGTGAGCAGTTCGGCCTTCTTCCGGTAGGCTTAGGGGGACGGGACTCTACTCGCATCGAAGCCGGGCTGCCCTTATACGGACACGAACTGGCCGGCAAGCATCAGATTAACCCCGTAGAGGCCAAATTTGGAGCTTACGTCAAATTACACAAACCGTACTTCGTCGGTCGGGACCGCTACCTAGACATTCCCTCCACGGATCACGTAGACCACCAGGTGGTAAGATTTAAAATCGTGGACTCCTCGGCAAGAATGGTTAGAGAGGACAGCCCAGTATTCGACAAACGGGGATCATTTGTGGGCCGGGTAACCAGCTGCGCAAAAACAGGAAAGACTCAAATAGGAATGGTCTATCTGGAAAAAGGCCCACATACTGAAGAAGGGACTCAATTAAAAATCGCTCCTTCGCTGGCCGGAAAAGAGACCACAAAACTGGAACTGAAATCCGGCAGCAAGCTCCCTCCGGTATATAAGGCTCAAGTCCTGCCTCGTTTCCCGGAAACGGAGGGTGGAGTGCCGGGAATGAAAGCCGGCGAGTAAGGAGCTCCACTTCAAAACACTTTGAAAAGGCTTTTTTGAACGGCTAAACTTTAGCGTCGCGAAGGTGGCGGAATCGGCAGACGCGCTAGGTTTAGGACCTAGTGGGCTCATGCCCGTGTGGGTTCGAATCCCACCCTTCGCACCATCCACCGAAACTCGGGCAGGATAGAATAAATCTCCATTCTAACCACCAGTTCTGCCTGCCGCGTTTAAACAATTGGAAACCGAACTAGAACCCCGAATAGGGAACCATGCTTTCCACTATCGGGACTACCTGCAGAAGCGGGCTTATGGTTGCAGTTGGAAATTTCTAGGATAATTGCCAGCCTCCTTTGCCAACGGGACTTTAGCTTCACTGGTTCCGGAGTGGCTTCTATAGTAAAATCGTCAATCGGAAGAGTCATGTACAAACCAACTGTTCTCAAAAACCTTATTCGATCGGCACTGCCGGTGGCAACTACAGTATTTTTAGCTATTTTCCTTTGTTCCAGTTTGGCCCTGGGAATTGCTCCTGAAAGAGAAGAGCCGGAGGCCGAGCCTCGATCTCAGAATACGCCTCAGCTGTATGTAGGGGGCGGACTGTCCAGTTTTAGCTACACGGAGTACAGCAGGAAGGGATCATTCTTCATGAGCGAAAAGGGAGTTCTACCCCTGCTGAGCCTCTCCACTTCCTTGCCCATGATTGAGGGTAGTTATCTCCTTGCCGAGGGAAAGGTGCACTGGGGCGGCCTGACCTATCAGGGGGCAACTCAGAGTGGAGTACCTCTGGAAGATCTACCCACTCGGGACGCCCTTTTGTCCGGGGATCTGTTTGTGGTCTACCCCTACTCCGACGGCGGGGTTTCGATAGAGCCCTACGGGGGGTGGAGGAGCAGGTACTGGTTCGACGAGATAATTCACGACGACTATGGGTACAGGCGCGAAGTCACCCAATCCTTCGTCACCGGGGGGATGAATATATACGTCAAACCAACCCCAAATTTTTCTGTGGGGCTCGGCGGCGATTTTTCCGCACTCAGTTACGGAAGGGTGAAATCCCACCTCAGCGACGCCGACAAATATTTTAACGATCCGGTGGTAAAACAGACCGAGGGTATAGGCTACCGTCTGCAGCTGAGCGCTTCTTCCAGCCTGCCCCAGGCAGAAATTTCGGCCAGGGCTCATATTCAGATCTGGGACGTCCCGCAATCGGAAAAGGACCTTCTTACCTATAAAAACGAACCTTACGCCAGTGTAGTAGAGCCCCAAAACTTCACGAAAATGCTGGGTCTGGAGCTCCGGATAAGCTTCTGATCAAATTAACTCTTAACAAGTTAAGAAGATTCACTTGACTCAACGCCCCGCGAGTGCGCGGATTATCCCAAAATGGCATGGACCTCCACCAATCCCCACAATGTCCTTTCAAAAAGGAACAATCGACACCAGAAATGTTTCCCAATTTCCCCTTGATTATCCTTCCAAGCCCTTTTAGAATGGCCCCGACAACTACAACAAATAGAGGCGATAACCATTGATCACAACCGAAGGAGAAAGTCAAGAAGACGACTCAAGTTCTTCACTGGACGATGGTACGTCCAGTGACAAAACTCCGGGCGAAGGTCAAGCCGGACCTTCGCTCAAAGAAGGCCCTTCAGGCATTAAGGTAGAAGGAGATTGGGAAGAAGTTACTGCCGCCTGCACCGACCTCACCGACAAATTAGAGCAAACTTGTCCTGCTCAAATCCCGAAGGAAGATAAGCGTTTTAAAGAATGGGTAGACTGGTACCCTCGAGAACAGGATGGCGAACAGGAGCTCGGGGAAAAAACCGCAGAACAGGCCAAGTTCAAAGCCGATCAAACACCAAAAGAACATTTAAAAGAGGGTAGTAGCCAGTTTAGTTCCTTCAGAAAACACCTTCGGGAAACCAATCTAACTCAATCACTGATCCGGCTGAGCAAAGCCTCTCAGAAATGGTTGGCCGCAGCTGCCAGCTTTCTGGCGGAATTTATTGGTCAGATAGAGGGCTTTCTTTATCGCCGAGTGGTCACCCGAACCAATCCCTATTATTTCGACAATTCGCTGATAAGTGCCAGTTTCAGAAAGACCAACCGATTCCACAAGTCCGCTCACGGCCAAAGATATCAGCTGACTATCAAAGTTCATGATCCGGAGGTCAAGGACGATTTCCAGGAACTGGTGCTGAGCGAAAATTAATCACACCCGGCGGACCCTCCTCAAGGGGTCCGCCGCTTCTTAATTTTTTAGCAAATCTTCTTTCCCTCTCCCTCGCAATTTATGTAAAGGCATCATTCGGCCTGTTTCGACGCCCCACCCGGAAGGACGTTATCGCTTGCGTATTACCAGGGGTTTCCCTATCATCGAACGAATCTATTACATCCCTCTGAGGTGATTTTTTGCACTATCTAAGCCATCTCGAGTGTCCAAAGTGCAATACAACTTTTCCGGCCGACGAGGTTCAGACCTACTGTCATGAATGTGATGCTCCCCTTCTCGCACGTTACGACCTGGAAGCGATAAGCCAAGCGCTGCCAAAGAGCGAGTTATCCTCCAGGAAACCTGACATGTGGAAATACCGGGAACTTTTGCCGGTTAAAGAAGATGAGAACATCGTGACTCTGGGTGAAGGGATGACCCCCCTGCATAACCTGGAAAAGGTCACCCGAAAACTTGGCCTAGGCGAAGTGTATGTAAAGGATGACGGTATCATCCCCACCGGCTCGTTTAAGGCCCGAGGATTGTCGATGGCAGTTTCCAGGGCTAAGGAGCTGGGAATTGAGAGAGTGGCTATGCCCTCCGCAGGAAATGCGGCAGGAGCACTGTCGGCATACGGCGCTAAAGCTGGCATGGAGGTAGTGGTGGCCATGCCCCAGGACGCTCCAGTCAGCTGCGCTCTAGAAAGTTATCTATTCGGGGCAAACGTATACCTGGTCCAGGGTTTGATCTCCGATGCAGGTAGTATAATTAACGAGGGCAAAGAAACTTACGGTTGGTTTGACGTTTCCACCACCAAAGAGCCCTACAGGGTGGAGGGCAAAAAGACCATGGGACTTGAGCTTGCCGAGCAATTCAACTGGCAACTACCAGATGCAATCATTTATCCAACTGGCGGGGGCACCGGGATAATCGGTATGTGGAAGGCCTTTCAAGAGATGAGCGAAATGGGTTGGATTGAAGGAGATTTGCCAAAAATGGTAGTAGTCCAATCGCGTGGATGCGCTCCCCTAGTGGAAGCATTCAAAGCAAACCGAAGGCACTCCACCGGATGGGACGACCCCCACACAATGGCCGGAGGAATACGCGTTCCACAGGCTTTCGGCGACTTTTTGGTAATGGATGCCGTTTACGAAAGCGATGGTTGCGCGGTCTCAGTCTCCGATGGACAGATGTTGAGCTCCGCAAAAGAACTTTACAGCGAAGGAGTCGAGGTGTGTCCCGAGGGAGCAGCGACACTGGCCGGACTCAAAGAACTTACAGAGGAAGGCGAGTTTTCCGAACAAGATCGAGTGCTTTTGTATAACACGGGAACCGGAATCAAGTATACCCAGGAGTACCAGGAAAACCTGGAAGTGGATTTGCCCGTGATCGAGTCCGCAAATGAGATCGACCTATAAAGCTCTGACTTAACTGTTCCCGTCGTAGTAAAGTCAAGCCAAGAGCGGAGATTATTGCCAAATTGAAAAACTCAACAGGGGTGCTCAAAAAGAATAGATTGCTTTTTCCTTTCCAAAAGGAAGTACCCTTTCATTTGACGTATTCGTTACTTAATCTGGCCTTGAACCTTTTCCGTTCTACTGGTGGGCGATCGGGCTGGTGGATCCGAATATGAAAACAAATTTCAAAACCATTAAGATTACGGCGAGAGGGAGAAGGTTGGATTCGAACTCCACCTACAGGAACAAGCCAATACCCAAGGAAAACCACTCAGGGTTCAGTTAAAAATGCTGAAATGACAATTTGGAGGAAATTACCGTGAGACGAGTGCTTGCCCCAGCCCTTATTACCTCACTGACTTTGGGCCTGGTCCTAGCTTTTCTTACGCCCTTTACCGGGCGGGGAGAGGGAAGCAAATTGGAAGCGGTCGTCACCATTCCTCCACAGGAATTCCTGGTTCAATCGATAGGAGGGAATAAGGTCAGCGTCACCTCCATGGTTCCCGAAGACGGCAGTCCTCATTCGGCATCTCTGACCTCAGATAAGCTGAAGATAGTAAAAGGGGCTGACCTATATTTTAAAATAGGCTTGCCTTTGCCTTTCGAGCAAAATAACATGTCCGTCCTTCTCCAGGAGAATACGGAAATAATCGTAGTCGATACTTCCCAAGGAGTGGATAAGAAAACCCTCAATGAACACTACCAGCTTCGGGGAGAAAAGGAAACAGTGGGGGAGGATTCAAGGGCCTTCGATCCGCACATCTGGATGTCTCCGGCTAATTTGAAAACCATGGCACAGAACATTTATGTGGGTCTCTCCAAGATATCCCCTTCCGCAAAGGATCATTTTCAGGACAACCTGGAAAGATTGCTTTCCAAAATTACTCAAACCCAGGAGCGAGTCGAAAAAATCCTCCAGCCCTTCGAGGGACGAAGCTTTATCGCCTATCATCCTGCTTGGGGATATTTCGGGGATGAATATAACCTCCACCAGGTAGCGGTTGAAGAGAACGGGAAGGAACCGGGGCCCAAGCAAATTAGAGATATCGCTAGATTTGCGGAGGACCGAGGGATTAACGAGATAATCGCTTCATCCCAATTCCACCCCTCAATGGCAAAAACTGTCGCTCGGGTTTTCGGCGGATCTATCACCACCATAAACCCCCTATCGGAAAACCCTTTAGATGAAATTCTGAAGCTGGCCCAAGCAATTGCATCCGGTTATGAGAGCGTCGAAAAATCCTCCTAGCCTGCCTGAGTTTTGACAACCAGGCTATGGCGTTGTTCAGGTATTAATCAGGTCTGCAAAGTTGGTTCAAAATCTGAAACCAAAGGGCTAAAATGGCCAGAAACACTCAACCTGCAATCGAAATAGAAAATTTATCAGCGGGTTATAATGGAATGACCGTCCTAGAGGACGTCAATCTAACAGTTGCCGGGGACGATTTCGTGGGAATTATCGGCCCCAACGGCGGGGGCAAGACTACGTTATTGAAAACGGTTCTGGGGTTGATCGAACCTTTCGAGGGCCAGGTCAAGGTTTTTGGCAAACCCCCGCACGAGACACGCCATCAGGTCGGTTACGTCCCTCAATACACCACTTTCGACGAAGAGTATCCCATCACTGTAAAAGAAGTGGTGCTGATGGGTAGGCGAGGAAACAAGAGGTTCTACGAAAAGTTCGATGAGCAAGATCATGACGAAACACTGCAGGCTCTACAGGCAGTGGAGATGGGGGATTTTGAAAACCAGCCCATAAGCGAATTGTCCGGCGGTCAGAAACAGAGGGTCTTCCTAGCCCGGGCTCTGGCAGCGGACCCCCAACTTCTTTTACTGGACGAACCTACCGCAAGCGTGGACAGAAGGCTGGAAAAAGGGATTTATTCTCTGTTACACGATCTCAACGAAGACATGGCCATCCTGGTGGTGACTCATGATATCGGGGTTATATCCAGCTACATTACCAAGGTGGCCTGTTTAAATCGCAAGCTTTACACCCACGACGAGCCCTACCTAAGCCCCGAGAATCTGGAAGAGGCTTACAAGTGTCCGGTAGAACTTATAACCCACGAAGGACAAGAAATACCTCACCGGGTACTGAAAGACTACCACTCCCGCTCGGAGGAAGGTTGAGCGATGTTTGCCGAACTGGTCGAGCTCTTTTCCTATCCGTTCGTCCAAAGAATGCTGTTTGCCGGACTGCTGGCCAGCGTAGTTGGGGGAGTAATTGGTACATACGTCGTCGTGAACAGGGTCGTAGTAATGAGCGGGGGAATTGCACACATCAGCTTTGGGGGTATCGGCCTGGCATACTTATTACAGGACAAGCTGGGCTGGAGATGGATGGACCCCATACTCGGCGCCATAATTTTCGCCTTGCTTTCGGGGGCGGTTTTCAGCTCCGACTATATTCAGAAGAGGGTGAGACGAGACTCGACGGTGGGCGTTCTCTGGGTAATCGGCATGGCAGCAGGAATATTTTTCCTCAATTTCGTCGATAAATCCAGGGTCACAGTGCAGGACCCGTCCAGCATCCTGTTTGGCAACATACTGCTGATAAAACCTTTTCATCTGTATTTGTTTGCCGTACTGGCTGCAGGAATCCTCTTACTGGTAGCTATATTTTTCCGAGATTTTCAAATGCTGACCTTTGACGAGGAGTTTACCACCATTTCCGGTCTTCCAACGAGTGCACTCAACCTGCTCCTGTTTTCGCTCATAGCGCTGACAGTGGTAATTCTGATTAAGGTGGTAGGAGTGATCCTGGTCATTGCCACTCTCACTGTTCCTCCAGCCATCGCCAGCTTCTTTAATAACAGGTTGAGCAGCACTATGCTTTGGGCCACCCTCATCGGTCTCACAACTACCTTCCTCGGGGTTTCAAGTTCCTTATTATTTGATACCCCTCCAGGCCCCACCATAGTACTGTGGATGGGGGCCATGTTCATTCCCGCATTTGCAATAGCCAAAAGATTCAACTGATAACCGAAAGCAGAAGGGATGGACGATCACTCGCATACATTGCAAAATGTGGTCTGAGCTTTCTTCCCCAAGACGTTGTAACCGTGATAGCCCGGTTTGTCTTCAGGCAATCCGACCTGTTCGGCGAATATGACGAATCCGTCAATCCAATCCCTACCCTGAATAACCTGCAAGAAAGCTATCCAGCTGTCTCGTTGCTCCTCTTCATCTTTTCGATCGTGAGCGAGGTAATCCCAAGGTCGAATATTAGTTCCATCTTTGCTCTGATATCCGATTTCCCAGAAAACAACAGGCTTGTCGTACTTATCCCTCAAAGTACGCAAATCCTCCAGCACGTTTTGGTTGTGAGCATCGGAACTCCAGGCTCGGCGCAGTCTGTTCACGGATGGGTTTTTGCTAGCCGTAAGTTCGAAGTATCCTGTAATTCCGATGTAATCGAGGCTTGCCCATTGAGTCATGTTCAGAATTTCTTCAAATTGTTCTCTGTTGTACCAAAAATTGACAGAGAAACTGAGTTTTCCGGAGTAATGCCTTCGAACCTCTTCAATTATGCGATTCCAGCGCTCGGGCTCTCCTCGAAGAGTAGGTAGTTCGGAACCCAACAACAGAACTTCGACTCCGTGTTTTTCTGACAATTGCGCGTAATGCACTATAATCTCTTCCCAGTGGTCAAACCACTGGGCCATATTCTCTGGTTCTATTTCACCTTCCCAGGTTCCGTCGTCGGGCCTCAGCGGGGTCAATAGTACGACCGCCAGACCGAGATTGTGGGCCCGTTCAACCACCCTGCTCAGAGTTTGGTCCTCGACCGTCCGGTCATCGCGATGGGGATCACTTGAATATTTGTTGCTCTGGTAGACACTGGCCGTAAGACCCACATAGTTGGCGCAGAGACCGTTTTTTATTCGTCCTAGATCCCTATCCACCAGACCCAGGTCCGCGTAACTGTTGCGATCCCAGCCAATATACCAGACTCCATGCACCTGCTTGAAGGCGCATCTCTGGGAATAGTTGAATGCTTCGGTAGCGGAGCTTCCGAGTCCGGATATCGCGAAAATCACGACACCTGCGATCATAACAAACCATACGAAGTTTAAACGTCCGTGTAGTAAGTTCATCATTGTTTCCTCCTTAGCCACGGCTTTCCGTAGCAGTATATTCCGCGGCCACCGAAGAGACAGAACGAAAGCTCCACCCCTGTTCGGTTAAGCCTTTCACGAGTAAGTGCAACTTTTCTGCCCCCAACCAAGGGTGGTAGAAAAATGAAACCACGCCTCCCTTTTGCAGCGAGATTATCTTTCCAGCCCGGGCTAGCTTGGAATCTATCTGGGCAACCGATTGGTCCGTACGGTAATATCCGAGGTTGGTGGAAATGTATGTGGTATCTCCGCGAACTATCGGATACGGAATCCATTTCAGATCGTAGCTCCAACGGGGATTGTCATATATCAAAGAAAACCTATTCTCAAATACTTGATAAGCGGTCTCGCCAGCCCTAAAAGGATTATGAGGAGTTTCCCACCCCACTGTTTTTTCAAGTAGTCCATTGGCCTCGAGCTCCACGAGCCCCAACTGGACCCTGGCCAGAACGTAATTCAAGTCATCTATCGGCTCCTCTGTAGCTTCGTCCCAGAATTCGCTATCCACCCCGGTCACCCCTTTGAACTGATGGGTTGCTCCATGAAGAACAATCTCGCCGCCACGTTCCAGCGCAGCTTGGACAACTTCAACCAAAGCCGGGCGTTCCCTTAAAGCGACCAGTCGACTGTCGATTCCTATGTAGAAGGGGATTAAAGAAATGACAAAAGGTATATCAGACTCTGACAGATAATCCACAACTTCCGCCAGAGCGGCGGGATCCGTGGAGGGATTGACGTCTTCCAACCTAATCACGGCTGCATGAGAACGATTGATGTCAAATACTTCATGCATTAAATCCAGATAGATTAGATGCACTCCCTCCGCGTTTAGGAAAGATGTGGGATGAAACCCGAAGTAATAGAAATTATCCTTCCCGGAAAGAGAATCCTGATGATGGCCACTGACTACAATCGGATCCGCGTCCAGAGTAACCCTGGCTCTCGCAATTCCAGAACCGCCTACCTGGAGCAGGATGAGGTCCTGGTGGGGGAGAAGATAGCTGGTTTCTGCCTCCAAGTACAGAACCTGGCGAGGTCTTTCATTTTTGATCAAACCATCGTACACCACGCCGTATCCTTCAGAGTGACCAACAAGCCTATCCCCGTGATAACCTATCCAGACAAGCTTGGTCGCCTGGTCGTAAAGCCGCTGAAATAGATAATCGATCAATTCCAGCGAAGGGGGAGACCCGTAGTCTGTTCCGTAGTAGATAATCGCACCAGCTCTGTCGAGCAGCAGAGAAAGATTCTCGCCACCTAGCTCCTGCTGACTGATCACCCGGACCTCCGTTGGGAAAACCGCTCGAAGCCAAACTGCAAGTTTGGTGGCAAATGGTTCGCGATATTCTTCTCTATCAGTGGTAATCAAAACTGTTACGGTATCCGACTGCTTTCCAAAAGTTTCCGCTTCAGCCGAACTGGGGACCACGTGTGGTCGCTCAGCGGTAATCTGGTTGTAATTTTCTGCTCCCCCTGCTCCCAATAAACCGAAGCCAATTAATAAACTTCCCCCGAGGAGCAGTAGTATTATTTTAAGTTTACCCATCCTGCCTCCTGAATGGCGCGTCATTGCGCCTTTGAACTTTATCATATCGTTGTATATCCATAATTAACCGGGATCGCCTCTTCCGGGTAATTATCCTTGAGTAGCTCCAATTGAACTTCCATTGCGTAGGCTAGTTCTGATTCTGCTAATCCCAGATCATTTGTTAAAATTTCGCCCAGAAGTTCCTTATGCTGGCCTAAACTCTGCTGCTCCAGTGCCTCGCTGATTAACTCTGGCGAACAAATACCCATGTCCACCAGAACATCACCCAGCTTTGCCCCTCGTGGCTGGAAGGCTTCGTGTTGCGTATATTCTTCATACCGCTCCGTCTTCACCCAATAGGGTTTTCTGCTGGCAATCATCTTTATGATCGCTATAAACAGAACAGGTATCCAGTGGTAGGTATATACAATAGTTACTGGAGCCAGGTAGAGTATTCTCCGCCAACTTAACCCGGCCCAGATTAATCCCGTCAGGATTAGAGGGATAAAGCTGAATGAATTTACGAGCAAGAATATCAGCCCGAAACTATTTGCGATGGTTATTACGTTTACTTGGTCCAGTAGAAATAGTCCCAACGTGGTCAATACGACAAAAGGAACGATCCAGAAACTCAGGTAGTAATGGAGATCGACTTTACGCCGGGTCGGTATGGAAGCTCGGAGAATTTTACCTCCCAGTACGTAACTCATGAAAACCTGTAGTGCTCCCCAGGCCCACCTTATCCGCTGTTTGAACAGGGCGCGAGCTGATTCCACCCCCTCCTGACTGACCCATCTATTGATAAACCTGATCCTGCCTCCCGACAGAAGTATTCTCGTTCCTATCTCTAGATCCTCCGTGAGGGCACTATCGTTCCAGTATTTATCGTCCGCCCTCACACTGTCGAGGGAAGAGGCCCGGATAAACTGACCGTTACCCCCAAGTGCTACTGCGCCGGAAGTGTTATCCCTTACCATTTGAGTTATGAATGAAAAAGTAGAGAATTCAACATCCTGAAGAGCTGCAATTAGCTTGGACGTATTTCTTATTCTGACACCGCACTGAGCCGCGGATACTTCCGGGTCAACAAAAAGCTCTCCCACTCGCGAAAAGAAGTCTCTTTCTACCGGCCTGCCATCCGCGTCAAATACTCCGATTATCCAGTTATCGGGGTCCCGATTCGGAAATTTCTTGTAGCGCAAATAATCGTATCCCTGATTGAGTACATCGCCTTTACCTATTTGGGCTCTGGGGCGGTTTCGCTGTAGATAATAGAAATCCGATACTTTTTTGCTAAGTCGAGATAAAATTACTGGAGTTACATCGGCGCTGTTATCGTCCACGGCAAGCACTTCTAGTTGACCTTCGTAGGGCATTTCCAGCAGTCGAGCAATGGAGTTTTCAATCACGTTTTCCTCGTTCAAAAGGGGGATCATAATAGTGATGGCGGGCAAGTCGGATTTGCCAGCCGAAGGTTTCGGTTGTTTCTTATTCTTGAGGATTTTCAGGCTTACGGAAAACCACATAAAGCTTAAAAATAGGAATCCATTGTAAAGCCCGCAAAATACCAAAAAGAAATACGTAAAAACGTCAGTAGATATTACCATCTGGATTCCTTTTTCCTGCGCCCTCCATTCCATCCGTATCGCAAC
>JBKGZS010000041.1:0-13196 GCA_046543285.1 Candidatus Acetothermia bacterium
ATTTGGCCAAAGAGACGGCCCACCAGAGTTGAAAAAGAATCACAAACGGTAAGGACCAGGATGGTTAAGGTTGCAACGGGAAATGGTAACAGCAAGTAGGATAACCCTGCGGCGAGAAAGAAGGAGATTGCTCCCTCGTAGAGTTTAGTCCTGGAATCGAATTGCCGAGCCACAGAATCCAGAACTCCAAATACCATCCTTTCCACCTTTATCAATTGTGAAAGTTGACGTGGTTCCAGGATCAGGCCGGATTTGATAACTTCACGCCGGGAAGAATAAATGGAAAGAACGCTGAGCAAAAAAGCCAAAGTGAGACTTGCCGCAACCACAAAAGGGGCTCCGGCTACCACGGCCAAAGGAATAGACAGGACACCGGCCAAGTGAATCAGCTGGCGTTTGACCTCCCGCTGGTTGGCAGCAGTTTTCCTGGCAAGAAACTCCTTCTGGTGCTGCAACGAAGTTAAAAGGGACAAGTCCAGAGGGAGGGTCCCGGGAATGGGCCGCCCCGAACCCTGAGGGGGCGAAGATCTCAAACTTTTCGGGTCATTAGATAACTTGCGGCCTATTTTCGGAGACATGTCACTTCATCTCAAGTGTAATGGGATCAATTGCAACATCATTATTATAGTACGGACCGCCAGTGGGACACAAAGGGCAAACGTCCCCTCAGCAGAGTATGTTTTTCACCTGCTGCCAATAGAAAAGCGCAGGAACTCCTCCGAGCCCGTGACGGGGCTTCCAATCTTTATTGTGGAGGTAGCAGTCGGGAAAGTCAAGGGCAGTTTTGAAACCGGCGACGGATGACCTTACTCTGATAGGGGTGAAACAATGATCAAACCTCTTGCACTCAACCGTTCCATTGTAGTTGTCGGACACCCACGCAGCGGAACCTCTCTGACCTGCCAGCTGGTGGAGAGCTCCGGAATTCAGTTCCCCAATGACTTCGAAGGCGACGAGTATAACAGGGAAGGATACTACGAAATGGCAATCAGTAAAGAGGTTTCCAAAGACTTGATGGCAGAAGCCATGACTGAAGAGAATACCCAAAAAATGAACCAGGTAGTACAGAGACTGAACGAGATCGAGGACTGGAGCGGATTAAAGCTGGTCCGGATTCCAGCTGTATTTTTCTATCGTCATGTGGCGAAAGAAATGAAGCTAGTCGGCGCATTCCGTCATCCTGCTGACGTAAAAGCAAGCCTGTTCAAGCGGGGAATAGGGGAATTTCCCATTTCCTGGATAAAAAACAACAACGCCCTGATTGCCGCCTACGAAAACATTGATCAGAGCATCCTCGTCAGCTACGAGTCCCTCCTGAAAGGGAAAGAGCACGTAAAGGAGGGCTTCCAAAAACTGGGCCTGGACGTCGATTTGAGCTTGGCAAGTTCCGATAAACGAACGCAAGCAAACAGCAAAGTTTACGTGAACGAGGACGCGCTAAATCTCTATCAGCGCCTCAAGGAACTGGAACGAGAAAGTTGTGTGGGTTAGTTTTACTCTCCTTTTCGAGAACTCCGCCCAGGGACTGAAACGATCAATTAAAGGTCGTCTTTGTATTCTAGATCGTGCTCCTCACACCATTGACGCGCAACCTCCGCGAAACGGGAGTCCCGGTAGTCGAGCCACTCCTGCCGGATTCCGTATTTTGAGACCTGATGTTTAAAGCGCCGGAACGCCCCCTCGCCACGTATGGCGGATTGGAGTTCATCTCTTGTTTCTCGATCTTCGATCGTCTCACAAAAATCACGCATGATCTCCCACTCGTTTGTGTCATATTGACCTGGCAACTGGAGATATTGATCAGTCCACAGAATGGCCCTGGCAACCTTTACCGTATCCTTTTCCCATTCGGTAAATTCTTCTAAACATTCCTCTATTCGGGCGGCCTGGAGATGGTGGTCCATTATGGCCTCATATTTGCCCGTCTCTTTATGCATGTAAATACTTAATTCATCGTTCTGCATCTGCATCTCGTCCACGAGTTCGGACAGCTTAACCGTCACGGCCATGGAATTTGCACCTCCCGCAGTCTCTCCGTGGAGTCCTTAAGATCCTTCTGCCGTAAATGGCCGCAGGCGAAGGAGCTTCAGAAAAACCCTATTAAGGTACAACAGGTAATGCACTGGAGTCAAAAAAACCCGCGTTATTGTTGAAGCACTTTTACCGGAACAAATATAATTTTCACTGAATATGATCGAAGTAGGAAATGAACTCCTGGGCAGTTACTTGTGGGGAGCGTATCGGGCTTTTTTTGTCCTGGTCGAGGAGAAACTCCAGGAATATCCGATTGGCGCCGAGACGCTCCACATCATGCTGACCCTGTACAATCAGGGATCCCTTCAGCAAAAGGAACTGGTCCGTTATTTCAATAAGGATAAGGCCACTCTGGGCAGAAGGTTGGCCAAATTGGAAAAAGAGGGGCTCGTCAAAAGGATAGAAGACCCGGCGGATAAACGAACTAAGCTGGTTAAACTGACGGAGAAGGGTCGGGAAAAGGAAACGGAGTTTCGAGATATTATGCGCTCCATAGAAGACAGGATCAAATCCGAGCTCTCCAGAACCGAGCTGAAACAGTTTACTCGGACCATAGCAAAGATACACCAGATACTGAACCGCGAATAACCCCGGCGGGCCTTCCCCATTTTTACACCTACTAACTGTTTCAAAGCCCAGAGTTTGTCTGCAGGCCGAAGGACTTAATCCCGGGAATCTAAGTACGACGTCCGAGTTACCAGGCCGACGAATGAGCTTTGAATTGTTTCGATGAACGTAGGACCTAAACAGCAGCACGGGCCCAGTGACCCGTGCTGCTCTGTAGATTAAGCTGATCCGGGGTGCAGTGATGCGAATTCGCCCGGGCGCAGTAAACCCGAGTTGCTCTGCGAATTAACATGACCCCGGGCTACTACCTGCTTGATCCCGGACCTCGGCTCTGGGTATTAGACAATCCCCGAACTGAAAACGTCTCTACACCAACCGAGCTAACATTCCCCGCCGCTTAACTGTATAATATGAGTAGAATAATCAACAATTGGAGGGAAAATATGACTGAACAAAGCTGTGAAGAAGATTTGTTTTGTGGGGTAAACAGGGCCTCTACTTCGAACCCTGAGGAGATGTCGGCTCTGGAGAAAAAGCACACCGTCATTATCGACGCTCCGGAATCCGTAAAAGAGGGAGAAGAGTTCGAGGTAACACTCAACGTAGGAGAGTACACGGAACATCCGAATGAACCAGGGCACTTTATAGAGTGGATGGAGCTTTATTCCGGAGACACTTTTCTCGCTCGGTTGGACCTGTCACCTGAAAGAACAGATTACGTAATGAAGGTTAACGTTAGTCTGGATCACGCCCATCCCCTAATAGGGCGTGCAAAATGCAATCTACACGGGCTCTGGGAGAGCGAAAAAGAAATCGAGATAAAATAGCATCTAAAAGAGCGAGCCGGCCGGAGCTCCGCTCCTGGAATCCCCGGCCGGTTGCTTTTTTAGAACTTCAACACACCAGTTCCTTCAAAAAGTCTTCAAGTTCATCCCCCAGCTCTTCCCGCTGAAGGGCAAACTTGATCATGGCTTTCATGTACCGCAGGGGATCTCCAGTGGTCAACCATTCGCCGTCGATGGTCTCTGCTAGAACGCGGTCTCGCCGAGCAACCCTATTCAAAGCATCCGTCAGCCACAATTCCCCTTCCTTGCCCGGGGGCATCTCTTCGGCTTCTTCAACTACCTTTTTGGTGAGGATAAACCGCCCAAACTGAGCTTGGTTGGAATCGGCCTTTTCCAGAGGTGGTTTTTCCTTGATTTTCTCGACCTGATTTCCTTCACTGAAGGACATTACCCCGTATCTACTGACCTCCTCCCACGGGACTTCTTGAGTGGCAATTAGAGCCGCAGGTTCTTCCTCCTGGAATTTCTCTATTAACTGCCAGGTGGCGGGCACCTCGGAACGTACCAAATCGTCACCGAACATGTAAACGAACGGTTCATCTCCGAGAAGATGTTTGGTGGCCAGCAGAGGGGTGGCGTTTCCATAGGGTAAGTCACCGTGCTGTCGGACAAAGGCAAAATCAGCTAGGGTCTGTAAGCGCTTGACCTTTTCTAACCGATCCAGCTTGCCCTCCTGTTCCAGCAGCATTTCTAATTCGAGATTGCTGTCGAAGTGATCCTCCAGTGAATGGGCTCGCGCCCGGGTAACAATTACTACTTCCTCAATCCCGCTATCCACAGCCTCCTCTACCAGGTACTGAATAATCGGTCTGTCAACCAGGGGCAACATTTCTTTGGGCTGAACTTTGGTCGCCGGTAAAAAACGAGTTCCGTACCCGGCGGCGCCGATAACGGCTTTGTTGATTTCCATTATCTCACCTCTAGACGAAATTTGATTGAGCATTCGGTTTCCTGAAATCGGCTCTGAAGTCATGATACAAACCAGAAACTCAGAAGTTCAAGATGTATTAGGGTTTCAGGAAGGCCCTCATTCCCAGGCCTGCAGTTGGGGAAAGAATTTTTCCAGAGAAGAATATAGATCCTGGAAAGCCCCGAAAATCTCCTCGTATCTACGCGAGGCGGCCGGGTTCGGCTCAATACGGGAAGAGATTTCCACGGATTGCTCGGTGGCTTGCTCCAGGTCGGAAAAACTCCCGGTGGCCACGCCTGCCAGCAGAGCAGCGCCAAGTGGAGAAGGGTCGGAGACCCTAACCAGATGAACGGGCTGGCCGTATACATCAGCCTGAATCTCGTTCCAAATTGAACTCCTGGTAGCTCCCGCACCCAAACGGATTTCGGAAATTTCTCCACCGGCCCGTTCGGTGGTCTCGAGCGATTCCCGCAGTCCCAGAGTCACGCCTTCCATGATTGCTCTGATCATCTCCCCTTTTCCGTGATCGGAGGTAAGCCCCACAAAACTCCCGCGGGCCTGGTAGTTGATATGAGGGGTACCGGACCCCATCAGATAGGGCAAAAATATCAGACCTCGAGCCCCGATGGGCACCTCCCGCGCCTGGTCGGTGAGCAAACTATAAGGGTCTACATCTCCAGCCAGACAGTTTTCAACCCTGGACACTGAGTCCTTGAACCACTCCAGCGAGTAACCACCAGCGGGAACGGTCCCCAGGCTGAAGAGCCCCTCTTGACCGGCCTGCTGAAAGGCAAATAACTGACCAAGTAGATCCTCTCGCAATTCTGTGTCGGGTACCAATACCTGCCCCGCTGTTCCTATGGTCACAGCGGCTACACCCTTCCGGACCCCTCCGTTGCCGATCAACCCCGTGGCCAAATCGCCTCCTCCCACCACCACGGAAAGCCCCCGGGGCAACCCCAGACGAGAAGAAATCTCAGATCTGAGCCCTCCGCTGATCCTGGTGGAATTCAGCACCGGCGGCAAGATGGTCTTAGAAACTTCCAGCTTGTTCAGGATCTGGTCGCTCCAGCTCTTTCGCCGTAGATCATATAAAAGAGTTCCCGAGGCATCCGAGGGATCGGTGACTACTTGGCCCGTCAATCGATAATTGATGAAATCCTTGGGCAGCAGTATCTTCCAGATTCGATCGTAAAGGTCCCGGGCGTGCTTTCTGAACCAGAGGAGTTTGGGTGCCGAATAACCGGGGGCAGGAGGATTGCCGGTAATTTCAGTAACACCGGGAATCTTCTCTTGAATCAGGTCGGTTTCTTCCTCTGCTCTGGTATCGGACCAGATCATACAGGGCCCCAGGGGGTCTCCTTCTTTATTCAAAAAAACCGGACCATGCATCTGTCCTGTCAAGCCGATGGCTTCGATTTCGGACCTGTCTACTGGGTTCTCTTGAATAACTTCGGAAAGCAAACCCAGAACGGTTTCCCACCACTGATGGGGCTCCTGTTCCGCGTAGCGAGGGCGAGGAGAGCTGGTGGAATAGGAAGTCGCTGAGCGAGTAGCTAGCACCTTCCCCCTTTCGTCACAAACCAGGGCTTTTGCTCTAGAAGTACCGAGATCTAACCCGATGAACAGGGACACTGTACCGACTCCTCCTCTTTTTCTTCGGAAACTTCCTCTCGCACAGTCGTCTCTTCCGGGTACAACTTAAGCTCGAAGGTTTGCGCTTCCCCTGGTTGGACAGTAAGATCAGGCGCAACAGCGGAGATCCTGAATCCCGGAAAGGCCCCAAAGACGTTCCGGTAACCCGGGCCCCAGGAGAGGATTTCCAAGTGATCGTATCCGGTTTCGGCCTCCCATTCTTGAACGAAATTCAACCCCGCCGTCGGGTCTTCGAGCATGACCCTATCTCCCGGAACGTCCTCCAGAGGTACCCGCAAATTGGCCCTTTCCTGAAAGTTTCCCCACTTTTGCCATTTTCCCGGCAGGGAAAGGCGGTCACCACTCTTTCCTAACCATTCCGATTCACTTTCCAGAACAATCGTTTGGTCCGCCCCCCGGGGAAGAACCAGTCTAGTTTCTGAGCTCATTTCGGTCCCGGAAGCCAAGACCAAATGTTGCTTCCAGTCGATGGAATGGCTCTTGGTAATGGGATTGCTCAATTCTACTGTGAAGTAGACTGCAGGGTCACCTTCTTTAATCCTCAGCCGCGTCAGAAAATTCAGCGGGAGATCTTCGTCTTCTTTCTTAAAGACTTCCAGGACGCATTTAGCGGGAGACCGGTCCTGAGTTTCATAATCCAAATTATAGGGTTGATTGGCCCTGGGATTCCAGGGATAAGACGGATACAACCCTCCATATTCCAGAAAAAACTTCCCTTCGAGCCCCACGGGCATAGGAGAGACTTCAGTGTAGGTTAGAGACCTTTCTGCCGGCTTATAGTGAAAGTCGAAGAGCAATCTTCCCCTGTTGGGAACGGAGGTAATCTTTATCAGCGAGTTTTCTAAAGCGATGATATCCGGATAGCCTTTGGTAGAGGCCAGCTCGGCCGCGGGAGCCACGTGTCGATCGCTGCTTACCAAGATTCGACAGCCCTCGGCCGGGGGTTCACCGGCCCCCGATGATTGCTGGGGAGATACCAGAATTAGCAAACCAACAAGAACGTAAACGCTGAAATGCCAGCACGAAACCTTAGCGGTCATAGTTATCCTCCTTTACTTCACGGCCCCTTCCATGAAGCCCCTGATAAAGTATTTCGAAAGGGGAGCGAAAATCAAAAATAGGGGGAGAAAGGTCAAAACTGTACCCGCCAGCAACTGACCCCATTCGATGTACTGTTCGGCGGTGTACATCCCTATTCCCAGACAAAGGGTCTTCATGGCGTCGCTGGAAACCAGAATGGAGACGAAAAGATACTTTCCCCAGGAACTCACCAGAGCTATACCCCTGCCGTAACCACTCCCGGGGCCGCAAGGGGCAGTACCACATAGACCAGAGACTGAAGCTAGGTGGCCCCGTCCACAGTCAATTTCTCCGCGTATTCCAGCGTTTCCTCCCAGGTAGAAGGTGGCCTGGTAGTACCCTCGTATTCTTTTAGCAGACTGGGGCGGTAGAGTAAAATCATATCCATTGTCCAGATAGGAACGCCCCAGTAGTGGCCGTGATGGCGGTACATTCCTAAATTTTTTTCGAAATAGTTGTACTTCTGATCCAGCTCTTCAACCAGGTCATCGACGGGAATTATGGCATCCACTTCGTAAGCGGTAAGGTTCAATTCGGGAAGGTCAAACTGAAAATCCGGAGTGGTCCCGGATCTGACTGCGGAAAGGGTCTTTTCCCAGGCGTCACCCCAGGAGACCACTTCTTGCTTGACAGTTATCTCGGGATGGCTGTCGTTGAATCGCTCGATAACTTCCTGAAAGGCCTGAACTCTATGGGACGGGGCCTCGTGGTGCCAAAAGGTCAACTCGACCTGATCCTGAGCGGCCGTTCCTACCGCCAGCAGGCCCAGAGTTGCGATCAACAGGGCAAGGAAAAGAAGCACTTGCTGTGGAGTTTCATTTTAAAACCCCCTCTGTTGGAAGTTGGGAATTTATTGGTCCTTGCTTCAGGGTAAAAACTACGTTGATCGGACTATAACCTCCTGTCGGAGCGTTGTATATACCAATTTAATGATATCCGAGGAAAAGCAAACGGTCAAAAAAGATCCCTTCTCCCAGCTCTCGGTCGAAGGCCGGAACGGCGGAAGAAACAGCACGGGTTGGGGGCGGGGTGACTCGAACTGCTTCTGCAATATCGATCTCGCTCAAACCCGGTAGTTGAAGCTGTCCCCGCCTGGTAAACGCGGCCGGGGAACCAGAACCGGTCAATTCACGCGCGGCTGGCTCGATACCAGTCTACAAAGCGCTGAATTCCCTCTTCAATAGAGACCTCGGGGTTGTAACCCAGCTCCCGGCGGGCTTTGGAAATATCGGCGAAGGTAATGGGTACGTCCCCGGGTTGTTCTGGTTGTCGATCGATCGAGGGATCAACGCCCAGAGCCTCTCCGATCAGCTGAATCAGCCTTCGTAATTCCACCGTCTCAGAATTTCCGAGGTTGTAAATCTCGAAATCTAGATCGACTTCTAGGGCGGCAACAATCCCGTTCACCACGTCATCGACGTAGGTGTAGTCTCTGGCCGAGGTTCCGTCTCCGTACATGGGAACGGGATTTCCACCTGCCATCAGCCGGGTGAACTTTTGAATGGCCATTTCAGGGCGCTGGCGCGGCCCGTAGACCGTGAAAAATCTCAGTAGGGCGCAGGGAATTTGAAAGAGGTGATGGTATGTTTTGCAGTACTGCTCGGCGGACTTTTTTGCCGCCGCGTAGGGAGAAACCTGGAGGTCAGTCACGTGGTCTTCGGAGAATGGAATCTGTTCATTTATCCCGTAAACCGAGGAGGACGAACCGAATACGAACTTATCTACTCCGTGTTCTCTAGCCTCCTCCAGCAGATTGACCGTCCCTTTGACGTCCACGTCAACGTACTTGGTCGGAGAAACCAGAGATGGACGAACGCCGGCCATAGCGGCCAGGTGAACGACAGTATCGGGAACGAAGCCGGGAACCCCAACATCGACCTCTGCCAGGCCAGGAGAACTATCTAGCAGAGATTCAGGCCGGAGCAGGGTTTCATTTGACTCGCTCAGGGTTTGCTCGGAAAAGATGATATCCAGGAGTTCGACGTTTAAAATGTCCCCGGGAACCAGGCTAAAACGGTCACTTTCCAGGCAGTTGGAAATATTTCGCCTCTTAAGCGATGGGTCGTAAAAATCGTTGAAATTGTCCAGACAGATTACTCGATGCCCGGCCTCCAGCAACCGCTCACATAGATGAGATCCTATGAATCCTGCTCCGCCGGTTACCAGACAGTTCCCGGGGATTGATGTGGAAACTCGGGGATCATTGAGATTAGAAGTTTTCGGATGGGCCATGCTTATACGACCTCGCCATTGAAAGTTCAAATTGGACGAGCAAATGTTACCAAATTGGAATTATAATATAAACTTACGAGAATCAGGACGGAAATAGCAGGTCGGGTATTACTCCCGACCCTCGAAGGCCGAACAGTCAGGCCAGGCAAAGATCAGAGGAGGATAATATGTCAACAAAATCAGGCGTACTTTTGACCAATGCCAAACCTCTGGGGTTCGAAACCAATGATCAGAAACTATCGGCCCCTCTTGACGTACGAATTGATCAAGAGGGAAAGGTGGCCGAAGTCGGAAGTTCGCTTCGACCCCTTTCCGGTGGCGATGAGCGAGTAATAGACCTAGAAGGTGGGTATTTATCTCCCGGCTGGATAGATATCCATACCCATATTTATCACGGAGTTTGCGATCTGGCAATCGATCCCGATCGAGTCGGCCCGGAGACCGGCGTGGCCCAGCTGGTGGACGCCGGCAGCGCAGGAGAAGCCAACTTTCCCGGTTTCAGGGACTACATAGCCGAGACCCGAGACTACCCCATAAAAAGCTTTCTGAACATCGGCTCCATCGGTTTGACTGCCGGCAACAGGATCAGCGAGCTAACCGGCCCGGCCAGTGTAAACCATCAGCGCATCAGGCAGTGCGTAAAGGAAAACGAGGAGATCATCAAGGGTATCAAAATCCGAGCTTCCAAAACTATTTTGGGAGACACCGGAGACCATTTCGTAAAAATGGCTAAGAACGTGGCTAGAAATCTGGACCTACCTCTGGTGGTTCACGTCGGCGAACCACCGATAATTCCTGCGGACCTCTTGGAAGGCATCCTGGACCCGGGGGATATGGTGACCCACGTGTTTCACGGAAAAGTCGGCGGGAGCCTTCTAGAAAGGCCCAGTCAGATGGAGCTGTTCAAAAAAGCTCAGCAGGAGGGAATCATCTTCGATCTGGGACACGGCGCGGCGAGCTTCAGTTACCAGTGCGCTCGCCAGGCCGTGGAAAACGGCTTGAAGCCGGACACCATCAGCACCGATCTGCACGCCTACAATTACGACGGTCCAGTCTGGGATCTGCCCACCGTGATGTCCAAAACCCTGGCCCTGGGCATGGGGCTGGAGAAAGTAATTCAGGGGGTTACCGCCAAACCAGCCAGCTTCTTAAACGCTGACGGGTGGTGCGAGCTGACCGAAGGCAATCGGGCCAACTTTACCGCCTTCGAATGCCAGAAAGGGACCTTCTCCTTCCAAGATTCGGCAGCCGTCGACGACTCCACCTCCGCCGATCCCGGCGATCGAACGACTTTCACCGGCGAAGTTTTTCTCACACCCCGGTACACAGTTGGCGGAACTGACGTCACAGAAGCACATTCCAGGTTTCCCGGAGCTAATAGAACCGGCGATTCCCAGTACCAGTAATCAAGCCCCTCGGCGAGGAAAGAATTCGACATCTTTCCTCAAGAGGTATTTCAGCTCAACCCGCACTTGATAATTGAATCCATTTGTAAGTAATAGTTACAAGTGCTATTGTACGTTCGATAATCCGGATTAACTCACAAGGGGTGAGGAAAATGCTTAACCTTAACCGCAGTTTGTCTCTGGTTTTGACGGCACTGTCCCTGTGCCTGGTAATTCTTCTGCTCGGGGGACCGGCTTTGGCTCAGGAAGAGGGGGAGGAGACGCAGACTCCCTCCGAACAAGTGGCCGCGGGGGCACGAGAAGTGATAGAGGAGAACTTGGAGACTGAAGACACTGAAGGCCTAGTGAACCAGGCCAATGAGCTTATCGACGACGGAGTCCCGCCCGGAATTCTGGTGACCGCAGTGAAATCACTGCAGACCGGCCACCTGGAAGAGGAAGATGAACTAAAGGACGTGTTTGATGACCTCAAAAATAATGTGGTCGAAGGCGGAAAACCGCCAGGGCTGGTAATCAAATCGATAAAGACCGCTTACGGGCTTCCCGAGGAAGGCGAGAAGGGAGGGGCCCAGGTCCAAACAACTGAGAGGACACAGGCCAGTAAGGAGAACCAGGAAAAGGTAAATTCGGCAAAAGAAAAGAGCGAGGCAGGTCAGCAAGACGCTCAGAAAAGCAACAAAAAGGTAAACAAAGAAGACAAAAATGATAACGAGGCTAACCCTGGCAAAGGCAAAGAGAGAACAGGGGATAACTCGCAAAAATCGAACAATGAAGCCGAAGTGGAGACAGAGGAAGATGAGCAACAGGGAAACCCGAATCGCGGAAATTTAAAAGGGGTCGGCAAAAAAGAGAAGCCTGGCGAGGATGAAGAGAAAGAGGAGAACCAAAAGGGAAAAGGAAACGACCAAAGAAATAAGGACAAGGGGAAGGGCAATAGCAATAACAAAAAAGGGAATTAATCCCCGGCTGAACGAGCTACTTTCCGCCCCCCGTACCGGCAATCTCTTCAAGATTCCAAGGCAGTACAGTAAGTTCGGTGAATCCGTTCCGCGGCTCTATCGAGCGCCGTTTTTTCCTGAGAGGTCAAAGAGCTTTCCAGAGTCGGGCCCAGGGAAGCACCCACCATCTGGGGAACGCTAACCGCAACCTGCTCCTCGGGGGTTCTTTTCTGAATGGAGGAAACGGAGAGAATTCTATTCTCGTTCAAGGCAATGGACCGCAGTATGTCCCGAAATGAAGTGGCAGGCCCATGTCTGGTGCCTCCGGTATACTTAATCACCTGGCGAGAGATTTCCTTGACCTTCTCTTCCATATCGGATTTATTCAGCCGCCGACCGGCTTCTCGAAGATAGATCTCAAGAGGCTTTCCTTCAATCCGTACTGTAGACCACAGAAAGACGGCCTCTTTGCCGTGCTCGCCTCCACAGAAACCACTAACGGAACTGACGTTTGCGTCCAGCTGTTTCGCCAGTTCGGCCCGAAACCTCTGACTTTCCAGATTGGTCCCCGTACTCATTACCCACCTAGCTCCGGAAAGCTCCTTGAACAAGGTTGCCATGGCGTCCACAGGATTGGTAACTACCACGTACCTGGCTTCCGGATTGCAGGGATAGGTCTCCTCTGCAATTTGGGCCATTATGCGCCCGTTGGCCCTGGTTAATTCAGTTCGAGACTCCATGTCCTCGTCTCGCGGGGTTCCCGCGGTAATCAGGACAATGTCGGCTCCCTCAACCCCTGCGTCTTTCTCCGAGGACTGGAGTTGGATATCCCTCCGGGTGCTGGCCAGCGCATGTCGCATCTCTTCCTCAACTGCACCAGCCACACCGGGTTCGGTGTCCACCAGGGTGAGTTTCTGCAACCAGGGTTCGTAAGCCAGTAAGAGCAGGGTAGCTCGGCCCACTCTACCAGTCCCGATCACTGCCAAATGTAGATTTTTCGTAACTTTAGTCATAATTGCTTACCAGTATAAGAAATCTCCAGGAAAAGACACAAGTTTGCGGGCTATTCAACCCAGCTTCAAAAAGCGGAGGTCGGGCAGCTGGTATTTAAAAAAGTAATAGACCAGCTTCACGTATTCGCTAATCACCATGGCCGCACTGTCCTCGTCTCTCCACCATTCTCTTGTATTTTCGCTTTGATCCCAGGGAACGTGGACAAACGTCAACCGTTTTCCCTCAGGTGCCACGGATCGATAGCTCATCCGAGTTCGGCGCATGTGAAAGGGACTGCTTACCACCAGAGCGGAAGACAAGTCCTCTCGGCGCTCCAGCAATCTGCTGAAGGCCAGAGCTTCGGCGTAGGTGCTGACCGTCGAAGGGCCGGTCAAAATGGCGGAAGAGGGCACGCCGGCCCGCTGGACATAGCGCGTTACCAGCTCCCCATAATCGTCCAGAGAAAAGGGCAGGCTTTCGTCGTTTCCAGTAAAGTAGAGACGATCTCCCCAACCTTTCTGATACAACCGAACGG
>JBKGZS010000111.1:0-2719 GCA_046543285.1 Candidatus Acetothermia bacterium
CCGGAGCCAGAGCGAATTTCTTGTTGCCTAATTCTACCACGATGCAGTTTGGAAGTGTATTCTTGATTTTCAGGCTCTCCCCGGGATAAATTCCCATGCTAATCATTCGCTCAAAGAGCTGCCTGTCGCAAACGATATCAGTTATCAGTCCTCTGGACCGATTAATCTCCGGCAGGGGTAGACCTTCCTGGAGCCTAGATAATTTTCTTATAGAGTCGATTACCTCTCGAGAGGCGTAGTGTTCAAGTAATCCGGCTGCCTTCCTTGCCTCTTCCATGCTTCTCCGCTCGGCAAAGTAGTTCTGCAGGGTGGAGTGTTTCCGGATCAGCTCCTCCGCTTTTTCCCTCCCCTGGTCGGTCAGTGAGACAAGGGCACCTTCCCTGCGGATGAAGGTTTCTTCCGCTAGATCCTCCAGCGCCCTGGTTATGCAGCCGTGAGACACTTTGATCTCCGGCTCTACCTCCGTCATTGGCACGGGTTTCTCTTCTAGTCCAAGCGCCTCGAGGAGATCCTCTTTTATTATTTCTCTGACGTCCTTTGCCATGGTTACACCTCTATGATTCGCCCCGCTCCTCCCCTGACGTATTTTTCCGAATATTTCTTTTTCAGTTCAGCTTCATGCTGGGTGCAGTACGTCGGACAGATCAGTTCTAAGTCCTCAAACAGCTTGTACTCGGAAAATCCATGTAAGCCGCCGATTATGCCCTATATTTCTCCAAACTTCTCGGCTTTATCCAGAATATGACGCATCTCCGGATAAGAGCACCCAACCACAAGTACTACTCCCTTCTCCGTCACGACCCCAGGCCCTGTTCTATCCCGTCCAGCTCGCCGGTCGAGAAGACATTTTCATTCAGCCGTCTCGGGGCCGGCACGATTTCTAGCCTGAGATTTCTGCCTTTGCCAGCAGCGGAGAAAGTCGGCGGTACAAAGATCCTGGCGTCCTGGATTGTGACTTTCACGGTTTTTCATCTCCTAGATCTCTTTTAACGCCGGAATTTTCCTTTTACGCACCCCTTCCGCTACTTCTTTGATCTCCTGTAACATTTCTTTTTGAATTGGTACTTCTACTTCTCTGGTAGAGATTCGTTCGGTCTTCATTCTTTTCAATTCGAGAAAGAGTTTCATTCCCTCTTCCATGCGCGAAAACATCAAGATATCCGCTGCATCCTCCCAGCGGCTAATATCCTCGCGGAAAGCACTAGTACTTACCGTAACCAGGTATGTTCTTTGTTTGTCTTCACCGAGTAATTCTTCCAGTTTATCGAGGCTGGCCTGTTTGCAGGTGGGTGAGAACAACAAAAGGTTCAATGCGGAAGCAAAGACAAGAGTTCCGGGACCCTGGTTTCGGGAAAAGTTTTCCTCGGCTGCCTCGATCACTTCGTCCCAGACCTCCGGTTTCAACAGGTTGGCCTTCAGTTCGTTTTCTGCCGTTTTCTCCCAGCTATTCACGTCCAGATCGAATTTAACGTAGGATAGCCTCCCCTGATAGTCCCCGGTATCTATATCGTACAACTTTTTCAGTGAAGTCTTTACGAAATCTGTCTTCGGGTACTGTAATGGGAGGAAAATTACGTCCCCTCCGGCTTTTAGCCAGTCGTTGACCATACCAAACCCAATTAGAGGCTTTCCCGTTCCGCCGGGACCACTAATGATGTTCGACGTCGGGTAAGGCAAACCCTCCGGCAATATATCGTTTATCCAGTCTTGATTCGATTCCAGTCTCTCCATTATTACTCCCCCTTGAAGATAAGCAAATTCTTCGCCGGTTGAGAAAGATCTCCGACAATTTCTGATACGGTGGGCTATCAGTATGTTCCCAATCGCCCGGAGAAACCTCGATATAATTAGGTTTGCCTAAGTTTATTTGGAAAATTTTTAAGCTAATCTCCGCAACACCCCAACATTTCTTCGTTTCTAGTGCCCTCGGAGACGTACTGTTTAAAGTTTTCCAGCACTATGGCTCTGTCACGTGGGCATGAAATCAAAAAGTCAACGAACTTGGAGATTTTTTCCAGCGTTTTCTCACTCACGTAGTGTTCTATCTGGCACGCATCTTCTTCCGCCCGAGCCTCGTTGACCTCCAGTATCTCCGTGAAGAATCGAAACAGCACTTCGTGCCTTTCCTTTACTTCCTCTGCCAGCTTCTGCCCCTTTTTTGTAAGTATGACTGGCCCATAACTTTGATGTTCGACGAACCCCTTTTCCTTGAGCCTGCTTACAGCAGAGGTTACGCTGGGCTTCTTAATATTCATTTCCTCGCTTATTGCAGTAACCCGTACTCGGAAGTCCGGGTCACTCAATTCCAGGATCACTTTCAGGTAATCCTCTAGGCTGGCAGTTTCCTTTTCTCTTTCCGACCAAGAACTTTTCATGGGGTTCACCAAAAGTTAGACACACCTAACAAATGAGACGGAATAATTATAACGAAATCCGCGGCCAGTTCAATAGGGGCTCCGAAAACGAAAATGAAGCAAGCCCGCTGACCTTACTTCCGGCGTTACCCGACGACGAAACCGTCCTGTGAAATTTGCTGAGACCTGATGGAGACAAAAAGCTGGTACTTTACCGTTTCAGCATAAATGTCAGTATTTTTCGTTCCCAAAAACCTGCACTTTTACTCCCCAATCTCCCTTCCATCTAAACCCGTGAATAACCATAATAAATACTTGCAATTCCCTCCCAAAGACACTTACCCTCGATTTACCTGTGAATAAGT
>JBKGZS010000008.1:0-40438 GCA_046543285.1 Candidatus Acetothermia bacterium
ATATAACTCTTTATACTTACAGTGATGTGATTGAGGTTTCCGGTTACATGGGCAATTATTCCGTTAAAATTGAAAGACGTCCCACCTACGTGGATCCAGACGACTGTAATCTTTGTGGTGACTGCGAGGAGGTCTGTCCCGTCGAATTGGACGATGAATTTGACCGAGGGCTCTCCTCCCGGAAAGCGATTCACATTCCTTTTGCACAGGCTGTGCCTTCGACCTATACCCTAGACGAAGAGGCTTGTCTCGGTTTGAGGCCTCTTCGTTGTGACGAATGCAAGCAAGCGTGTGAGGCGGGGGCGATTGAGTACGACCAAGATGCCGAAATCGTTGAAGAAAAGGTGGGAGCAATAATTGCTGCTACCGGCTACGACCTTTATCCTAAGGAGAAGATGGCTGAATATGGTTACGGTCGTTACGAGGACGTCATCGACGGCCTGCAGTTTGAACGGCTGTTGTCCGCCACCGGCCCAACGGGCGGAACGGTCCGACGCCCTTCTGATGGAGAAATTCCCGAAAAAGTAGTTTTCGTCCAGTGTTCGGGTTCAAGGGATCCGGATAAACACAACTCTTATTGTTCGAAAATCTGTTGTATGTATAAAGCAAAACACGCTCTCCTTTTCAAGGAGAACTTCCCTGAAAGCGAAGTTTACATATTCTATATCGATATCCGGGCCGGCGGGAAGGACTATGAGGAATTTATCCAGGAAGTGATGGAAGAAGAGAGAGTTATTTACATCAAGGGCAAAGTTTCCGACGTCCGAAAGGACGGGGAGAAGCTCAAGGTATGGGGCACGGATCAACTATTGGGGGAAGAAGTTCAGATCGACGCGGATCTTGTGGTCCTGGCCCAGTCTATAATTCCGTCGGATGAGACCCCCGATTTGAGCCGGAAACTCAATATATCCTTGGGTCAAAACGGTTTTCTCAAGGAAGCCCATCCCAAACTCAGGCCAGTAGAAAGCTTGAGCGGTGGGGTTTTTCTCGCCGGAGCTGGTCAAGCTCCTAAAGACATTCCCGACTCGGTTTCCCAGGGAAGCGGTGCAGCCGCGAAAGCCATCGATCTGCTGTCAAAGCCGGTACTCACTCAAGATCCCCAGGTGGCGGAGGTCGAGGATGAATATTGCAGTGGGTGTGAGATTTGCGTGGGGCAGTGCCCTTATGATGCACTGGAGCTCGATTCTCAGGGAGTGGTTGAGGTTAATGAGATTTTGTGTGAAGGCTGTGGTACATGCGTTTCGGCTTGTCCCTCTAACGTGCTTTCTCTTAGGAATCTTTCTGACGAACAGGTTACCGAAATGGTCAAAGCTTCTGTAGGTGATTAGGATGGATTACGAGCCAAAGATGATCGGTTTTCTGTGTAAGTGGTGTTCATCCGCCGGAGCTGATCTCGCGGGGGTGAGCAGGCGGCAATATCCCAGCAACCTTGTGCCCATTACCGTCAACTGTTCAGGTCGAATCGATTCCAGTTTCGTACTTCAGGCCTTCAAGGACGGCGCAGATGGGGTACTGGTAAGTGGTTGTCATCCGGGAGACTGTCATTACGTAAGCGGGAATTACAAGGCCGGTCGCCGAATTGCTCTATTGAAGAAAGTTCTTGAGCAATTTGGTGTTAACCCTGATCGTCTCCGCTTGGAATGGGTATCAGCTACTGAGGGAGATAAGTTTGCCGAGGTGGTTACTGATTTTACCGAGGAGTTGAAGGAACTTGGACCAGGACCGTTTTCCCATGAATGAAAGTAAGCCAAAGCTGGGCGTATACTGGGCTGCTTCGTGCGGTGGTTGTGATGTAAGTCTACTGGGGATTCACGAGCAGATTCTGGAGCTGGTCGATGCCGCCGAGATTGCTTTCTGGCCGGCAGCAACGGATTTTAAATATCAGGACCTGAAAAACCTTTCCTCTAATGAGTTGACAGTTACGCTTTTCAACGGCGCTCTTCGGAGCTCCGAAAACGAGGAAATGGCCCATCTCCTCCGAGAAAAATCTGAGGTTTTGGTTGGTTTCGGTTCTTGTGCCTGTCAGGGGGGGATCCCCGGACTAGCCAACCTTGCTAACCGGGAGGAGATCTTTGATCGTGCATATCTGGACAATCCCACCACCTCTAATCCCGATGGTGTAGTGCCGGCCGAAGAGGTTGAACTCAATGGAGAGCTGGTTACTCTGCCCAAATTTTACGATCGAGTTAGTACCCTGGCCTCCAAGGTGGAAGTGGATTATCAATTGCCAGGTTGCCCACCTCCCCCGAACCTTGTCCAAGAGTTTGTTAGCGCTTTTATATCCGGCGACATGCCGGAACCGGGGACCGTATTGGGTGAACAGAAAACGGTCTGTGATCAATGTGACAGGGAATGGGAAAAGGAAACCATCGAAGAATTTCGCCGACCTCATGAAGCCGATATCGACGGCGACCGCTGTCTGCTCGACCAAGGAATTATTTGCATGGGGCCCGCGACAAGAGGCGGCTGTGAAGCTCGCTGTCCGGACGCAAACATGCCCTGTACCGGCTGTTTCGGCCCCCCGCCGCGGGTGAAGGACCAGGGGACGGAGATGATGAATAGCTTGGCCTCGATCTTACAGACCGGACCTGAAGAGGGTAACTTGGATCGGGAAAGGGCAATT
Source organism: Candidatus Acetothermia bacterium (assembly GCA_046543285.1). Taxonomy (GTDB): domain Bacteria; phylum Bipolaricaulota; class Bipolaricaulia; order M55B111; family M55B111; genus JBKGZS01. Next base: position 2,624 of record JBKGZS010000008.1, read on the forward strand.
TTGGACCAGCTGCCCGACCCGGCGGGAACGTTTTATCGATTTTCATTGCCTTCATCGATCTTGGGTGGACGAGTAGAAGGAGATGAGCCGTCATGAGTGAAAGCGAAATCACAATTGATCCCATTACCCGCCTGGAAGGCCACGGTAAGATCAGGGTGTTTCTGGACCAGGATCGACAGGTAAACAATGCCGTTCTGCAGGTGCCGGAACTGCGCGGATTCGAAAGGTTTTGTCAGGGGCGTCGGGGCGAAGAGATGCCTCGACTGACGGAGAGAATTTGTGGAGTCTGCCCCGAAGCGCATCATTTTGCTTCTACCAAAGCTCTGGACCATGCTTTCTCCGTTAAGCCCAATGACAGGGCCCGAAAACTGAGGGAACTGCTATACAACGCCTATATTTATGCCGACCACTCCCTCCACTTATTTTATCTGGGGGGGCCCGACTTTCTGGTTGATAGATCGGCGGGCAAAGCAAGCCGCAATATCGTCGGCGTTCTGGACAAAATTGGAGACGATCTGGGGAAATCGGTTCTGAAACACCGTCGTTTCGCTCATGAAATTATCGAAGAGATTGGAGGCCATCAGGTTCACCCTGTATCTGGCGTTCCAGGAGGGATGTCCAAATCCGTTGACGCGGAGGCTCGGAAGCGAATCGAAGAACAGGCTCGTTCCTGTCTCGATTTCGCTCAAGAAAGTGTCGACCTTTTCCACAATCAGGTTTTCGATGATGAGCTTTTTGGGGGGTTAGTCGAGGATCAGACGTTCTCCCTTTCCACCTATTACATGGGATTGGTGGATGAGGATTCCAGAGTCTCCTTTTACGATGGCGATGTAAAGGTTATATCCCCCTCTGGAGACCAGTTTGCTCTGGTCTCATCCCAGGAGTTGCCACACATAATTGAAGAACACGTGGAGCCCTGGACTTACGTGAAGTTTCCTTATTTGAAGGAGGTTGGCTGGAACGACTTTCGGGCCGGTCAACAAAGCGGCGTGTTCAGGGTTGGGCCACTGGCAAGGTTAAACGTGGCAGAGGGAATGAAGAATCCAAAAGCTCAGGAAGAATATTTGCGGTTTTCCGACTTCTTTGGGGGAACTCCTGTTCACCACACTTATGCTTACCATTGGGCTCGGTTAGTTGAGCTACTAGATGCTGCGGAATCAATGTATAAGCTTGCCTCCGATCCGGATATTGCAGGAGGGGGGCTACGTACCGAACTGGGTCAGCCCGGAGAAGGAGTAGGCGTGATCGAGGCTGCCAGAGGAACTCTGATTCACCATTACTCCCTTGACGAACGGGGGCTAGTTGAGTCGGCCAACATGGTGGTCCCCACCACGAGCAATAATGCGGCCCTCTCCATGTCCATTGGCCAGGCGGCATCTGCTGCCCTAAACGGCAAGCGAGATTACGGTGAAGAAACTTTAAACCAAATCGAAATGGGTTTTCGGCCCTACGATCCCTGTATGGCTTGCGCCAGCCACTCTGCCGACGGTGGTTTAAATATTGAAGTCGTCCTCTACGATTTCCGGGGCGATGAAATTACCAGATTGAAGCGGGGTGGCCAGTAAATGGACGTCCTGGTATTGGGGGTGGGGAACCCCATCCTGGGTGATGACGGTGCGGGGATTGAGGTTGCTCGCCGACTGGAAAAGAGACTCCGAAACTCTGAGGTGGACGTAAAAGAGGCCGCTACGGGTGGCGTACCTCTGATAGAGCAGATGGTCGGTTACGACCGCGTATTGCTGGTAGATGCTTTTTTGGATGCCGATCGAGGCGAGGTGGTTATGCTGACCCCGGATTCCCTGACGAACAAGGAGTCTTTCTCGGGGGTTCACGATATGGATTTGGTCAGCTCTCTTCAGGCGATAAGATCTGTTTACGGTGGACAGCTGCCCCCGGACGAACAGATATTCATTTATGGTATCGGAATTGATAAAACAACGAAGTTCTCAGAAGGTCTCAGCGAGGAGGTAGAGGAGGCAGTTCAAGAGGTAGTTGATTCCGTCATCTCCGATCTGAGTGCTTCCTCGGAGGTAGGTTATGAATCTTAGCAATATCGATAAAGCGTTTATCGACGAGGTAGAAGAACTCAGCGGCGTAAATCCCTATGCTTGTTATCAATGTGGGAAATGCTCAGCAGGTTGCCCTTTTTCCGACATAATGGATCAGCTTCCCAGCCAGGTCATTCGCCGCGTCCAGCTGGGGGATACCAGCGTGCTGGAGTCGGAAACCATCTGGATTTGTGCTTCCTGTCTGTCCTGCCAGGTAACCTGCCCAAAAGGCATTGATTTGGCCAATTTGATGGAGGGTCTGAGGGAAATAAACCTCCGCAGAAATAGAGATAACCTCGATATTAACAGGCTAGTCGTTGAAGACCTTCCTCAGATCGCTCTGGTGAGCAATCTCAGAAAAAAAACGAGTTGATTTCCTTGCGACGAATTACCTATTATCCCGGTTGCAGTTTGAAGGACGAAGCTAAAGGTTTTGAAGAATCTGCCCTTTCGGTGTTCAGCGCGATGGGAGTAGAGCTCGATGAGATGCCCCGCTGGAACTGCTGTGGTACCGTTTACTCCCTGGCCGAGGACAATTTGATGAAACAGCTTGCTCCCGTAAGAAATCTAATCAGAGTGCAGGATCGGGGGGAAAACTCAGTCTATACAATGTGTGCCATGTGTTTCAACACTCTGAAAAGGGCCAATTCGCTGGTTCGAGAAGATAGCGAAAAACTTGAAAAAATAAATGCCTTCATGGATTTAGAGAACGATTACGACGGTTCTGTGGAGGTTAAACACCTGTTAGAATTGTTGCGTGATGAAATGGGATTGGATGCTGTTTCCGAACAGGTCAAGCGCCCGCTGGCAGGCCGAAAGGTGGCTCCTTACTATGGTTGCATGTTGACCAGACCGGCGGGAGTAGGTGTGGAAGACCCCCACGATCCCCAGATATTTGATCAATTGATCCGGGCTCTGGGTGGGGAAGCCGTGGAATATCCCTACCGCACGGAATGTTGTGGTTCCTACAACACTGTAGATCATCGACAGGCGGTATCGGAGAAAGTGGGTGTAATAGTGCAATCCGCGCTGGAGCACGGTGCAGAAACCATCATTACCGGTTGTCCCTTATGTCACTATAATCTCGATACTCGTCAGGCGGATTTGCTCGAGCAAAAAAGCTCTTTGACACCCCTTCCTGTTTTGTATTTTACTCAGTTAATGGCCCTTGCTTTTGGCCTTCCGGATTCCTGCCGTTTTGATGATCACGCAATAGATCCCCGTCCGGTTTTGAATACAGCAAATGCAGCGCCAAAGAGGTGATAAGATGGCAGAAGAATCTTCTGAGACGGTCCAGATCTATATAATGGGCAAACAGTATGAGGTACCTGCTGGGCTGACGATCATGAAGGCCATGGAGTACTGTGGTTATCAGTACGTGAGGGGCGTAGGTTGTCGCGGGGGTTTCTGTGGAGCTTGTGCCACTATTTATCGGTTGGAGGGTGATTACAAATTATATTCTGACCTCGCCTGTCAGACCACCGTTCAGGATGGAATGTATTTGACTCAGCTACCTTTTACTCCGGCTGGAAGGCAGGGTTACGATTTGGACACATTGGAACCGGATCAAAACCCTTTACTGGACCTTTATCCTGAACTTGCCCGGTGCGTGTCCTGTAATACCTGTACCAAATCCTGTCCGCAGGACCTCGAAGTTATGGACTTCATCAATGAGGCTTTGCGAGGAAACATAGAACGGGTTGCGGAACTTTCTTTTGACTGCATTCAGTGCGGTTTATGTGCGGCGAGATGTCCGGCTGAAATCCCTCATCATCACGTGGCCCAGCTCGCCCGACGCGTCTACGGCGCCTATCTAGCTCCGGAGGCAAACCATCTACGGAACCGAATACAGGAGCTCGAAGAGGGTACATATGATCAGGAATTTGAGGAATTGGTCAATTTAAATGAGGAGGAGCTGAGAGATCGCTATGAGAATAGAGACATCCAGGAATGAAGAGGATCCTTACACCGCTTCCATGCGGGAATCGATTGAGAAGGTCGAAGCCACCCGCGAACAGAGAATCAAAGAGGAAGTTCCCAGAATGGACGCCGATGAACGGGATGAAGTACTGAACAAGTATCACCCCGACTACCGCGAGGACGCAATGAGGGAACTGGCGGTGGGCCCCAACAAAGGTGCCCGGGTCCCCCAGGAACTTGCGGATTTATTCGAGGCCTATCCTGTTGTCGATCCAGCTGAAATTGATCTCGATCAAGTTGATTACGATGTGGACGTGTTAATCATAGGTGGCGGTGGTGCAGGAACCGTAGCGGCTCTATGGGCCGTTCAAGAAGGATTAGATCCCGAGGACGTGTTGATCACCACCAAATTACGTCACGGAGACGCAAACTCGATGATGGCCCAGGGAGGCATACAGGCGGCGGACAAGCCTGAAGACTCCCCTGCTATTCACTATCTCGACGCTTTAGGAGGGGGGCACTTTTCCAACAAGCCTGAACTGGTCAGAGCCCTGACCGAGGATGCCCCCGGAATAATCAAATGGCATGAAGAATTAGGTGTGATGTACGACAAGGACGAAGACGGAGAGATGCAAACCATCCACGGCGGCGGGACTTCCCGCAAACGCATGCATTCGGCCAAGGATTACACGGGAATGGAACTTATGCGCACCATACGCGATCAGTCTCGCAACTGGGATATACCCGTTTTGGAATTTGCTCCGGCTATCGAGTTGTTGACCGATGGTGAGGGGCGAGTTACTGGTGCGATACTCCTCAATATGGAGACGGAGCAATACTACGTGGTCAGATCCAAAGCAACCATCCTCGCCACCGGCGGCTTCGGCAGGCTCCACGTTCAGGGGTTCCCTACTACCAACCACTACGGAGCAACCGCGGACGGTTTGGTGATGTCTTATAGGGCCGGAGCTACGTTTAGGGACATGGACTCAGTGCAATACCATCCGACAGGTGCTGCATTCCCTGAACAGATTGTCGGGTTGCTTGTTACCGAGAAGGTACGTGGCTCAGGCGCCATTCCTGTGAATTCAGAAGGTGAAGCTTTTGTTTTCCATCTCGAACCACGGGATGTGGAAGCAGGAGCTCTGATCAGAGAATGCTATGGGAATGAAAACGGCGTCAAAACTCCCACTGGAATGCAGGGAGTCTGGCTGGACACACCAATGATAGATGAAATTCACGGTGAAGGAACGTTCGAGCAAAACTTGGCCTATATTTACAGATTGTACACTCGCTTTGGAATTGATCCCACAGAGGATCCCATACTGGTCTTCCCCACGCTTCATTATCAAAACGGCGGTGTGGACATCAACCCCGCTGGTCGGACCGGACTTGAAGGATTGTTCGCCGGAGGAGAGGTAGAGGGAGGAGTTCATGGCAAAAACCGGCTGATGGGCAATTCTTTATTAGATTACAATGTCTTTGGCAAGCGGGCCGGTATCAACGCCGCTCAGTATGCGAAGGAAACCTCATCGGGCAATCTCACTCTGGCCCATCTTGATCAATACGTGGATCAGCTTAAGGAAGCGGGAGTTCCTGAAGATAGGCGTTCTCCCATGATACTACCAGAATATAGAGGAGAAGAGGCACTTTCTCGTTCTCTTGATATACTTTAATTTGGACGGGGATATTTCTTATGAACGAATTAGAAGAGAAACAAGACGAGGTTACTCGTTACGAGACCGATCGCGGATTCCTCTACATCAGGGCGGATAACTGCAAGGGGTGCAAATACTGTATTGAGTTCTGTCCTCAGGACGTTCTTGAGGAATCCGAAGAATTCAATGAAAAAGGTTATCACCCTCCTACCCCAGAGGCCTTAGAGAAATGCGTCAACTGTGGTTTTTGTGAATTAATCTGTCCTGATTTTGCCATCTGGACTACAGAGGAGGAAACAAGTGACTGAGCGGCTTGATCAACCCGTTCTGGAGGGAAAACACTTCTGGCATGGTGATGAAGCCTGTGCCGAAGGTGCAATTGCCGGAGGGTGCCGTTTCTTTGCTGGGTATCCCATTACCCCACAATCGGAGATAGCAGAACGTATGTCTCATCGTTTGCCGCGATTGGGGGGCTCCTTCATTCAAATGGAGGACGAACTGGCATCCATGGCAGCAGTGCTTGGCGGTGCCTGGGGTGGACAACGTGCAATGACCGCAACCTCCGGACCTGGATTTTCGCTGATGATGGAAAACCTGGGGCTGGGAATGATGACAGAAACGCCCTGTGTGCTGGTCAACATTCAAAGAGGGTCCCCGAGTACCGGCCTTCCCACGCTGGTGGGGCAGGGCGATATGATGCAAGCTAAATGGGGTTCTCACGGAGATTACGGTGTTATTGCGTACGCTCCCTCGTCCCCCCAGGAGATGTTTGACTATACTCTGAAAGCATTTAACACTGCCGAAAAATACCGTATGCCCGTGTTGGTCATGGCCGACGAGACCATTGGCCACATGCGGGAACGAGTTGAAGTTGACAAAGACAAAATTGAAATTATTCCGCGACGCAAACCCGAGGTTCCTCCCGAGGAATTCCTCCCCTTTAAACCGGATGACGATCTGGTTCCTCCCATGGCATCAGCAGGCGAGGGGTATCGGGTTCACGTTACCGGGCTCACCCACAACGAGCAGGGTTATCCTCAAATTGACGCTGAAACTCAGGATAAACTGGTCAGACGCCTGGTGGATAAAGTATTAACCAACAAAGATGATATAATTGAGCTGGAGGAACGAGAGATCGAGGATGCAGAAACCTTGATCGTATCTTACGGAATTGCCTCCCGCACGGCGATGGGTGCGCTTAAGATGGCCCGAGATCAGGGAATAAAAGTTGGCCTGTTGCGATTGACCACGGTTTGGCCGTTTCCTGACGAGCGCATCGAAGAGCTAGCAGATACAGTTAAGGGAATGGTGGTACCGGAAATCAACTTGGGACAGATTAGCAACGAAGTACAGCGAGCAGCCAAGGGAAAGTGTGAGGTTCAGCTGGTCCCCCACGCTGGCGGAGGCCTGCATAGGCCTGATCAAATTCTTGAAGCTCTGGAGGAATTATCTTGAAAGCTACTGAGGAAGCAACTTTGTCTGCCGATGAAAAACCCGAGCGTGTGGAAGCAGCTCATCCTATGGCAAAATATCTCAGAACCGAGCGCATTCCTCACATCTGGTGCTCTGGGTGTGGGCTGGGCTCCGCGTTGACCTGTTTCTGCGGGGCTCTCGACCAAGCAGGCATAGGGTTGGATGAAGCTGCCGTCGTTTCAGGAATTGGCTGTACCGGTAGGATTGCCGGATACATTGCCACGGACTCCTATCATACTACTCACGGCAGGGCTATACCTTTTGCAACGGGGTTGAAGCTTGCCAACCCGGGACTGTCGGTCACGGTCTTTAGCGGAGATGGAGACCTTTTTGCCATTGGGGGTAACCATTTCATCCATGCCGCTCGGAGGAACATTGACCTGAACGTTATCTGCATCAATAACTACAACTTCGGTATGACCGGAGGGCAGTTTGGTCCGACCACTCCGCAGGGATCAAATGCTACTACTTCTCCCTACGGTAATTTCGAAAATCCTTTTAACCTGCCTGATCTGGCAGCTTCGTCGGGAGCAGTCTATGTTGCCCGATGGACGACTTTGCATGCACGGCGGATAGAAAGCTCGATGAAAGAGGCTCTTGAAAAAAAAGGGTTTACCTTCATCGAAATACTCTCTCCCTGCCCGACGGGCTACGGTCGGAAGAATCAACTGGGTGAAGGGCTTGACGAACTGCTCTACTATCAAGAACGTGCGGTAATCAAAAACGGCGCAGATCCTACCGACGCTGGGATTGAGCATGACTCGGATGCCGACATTATAGTTGGCAAGTTCAAAGATACGGACAGACCTGATTACCAACAGGTCATGCGAGACCGACTCCCCGCAGTGGGTGAGTAATTTGAATCTTCGGATACAGTTTGGTGGTCAGATAAAAACCTTGTTACTGTGATGAAGAGGTGACCTGAGGTCCCCCGGACCAACGATCGCCTCTTCAATAACCCGGTCTAAGTCGGTGGGTGTTAGTGAATCTCTCCCAAATGACCAGACTAAGGAGGTACTAAATGCCTGAAGAAATGAGCGAAGAGGAGCTGTTGCGGAAAGCTGAAAAACCAAGTCAGGACGCTCTGAGGTTGCACCCCTTCTACAAGGGAAAAATTCAGACCAACCCCAAATGTGCCATAAGAAGCTTTAAGGACTTTGCCGTGTGGTATACCCCGGGTGTGGCCAAACCCTGTGAGGAAATTGAGGCCGAACCGGAGAAGGTTTTTGAGCATACGAACAAAGCAAACATGGTTGCCGTGGTTTCGGACGGTTCCCGGGTTCTCGGCTTGGGGGATATCGGGCCTGAAGCCGGATTGCCTGTGATGGAAGGGAAGTCGATTCTGTTTAAATATCTGGGAGGAATTGATGCTTTTCCCATAACTTTGGATACCAAAGACCCCGAAGAAATCATCAGGACCGTAAAAATACTTCAGCCTACCTTCGGCGGGATCAATCTGGAGGATTTCGCCAAGCCCAAATGTTTCGAAATTCTAGAAACCCTCAGAGAGGAGATGGACATCCCTGTCTGGCACGATGACCAGCAGGGAACGGCCTCTATTGAGCTGGCTGGCATTATCAATGCTTTGAAGATTGTAGGAAAGGACCTGGAAGAAGCTACCTATTCAATCGTGGGAGCAGGGGCGGCCAACGTGGCCCTGACCAGAGTAATGTTTACCGCCGGTGTGCCTCCGGAAAACGTAATCATTTCCGATAGCACAGGTATCCTTCATCAGGATAGGAAAGACCTTAAAGAGGATAACTATAAATGGGACCTGGCCCGTAAAACCAACGGAGAAGGTCGAACAGGCGGGCTGGAAGAAGCCATCAGGGGCACCGACGTATTAGTGGCTGCGTCTACCCCGGGACCGGGAGTAATTGAAGAAGATTGGATCTCCCAGATGAATGACGATGCCGTTGTTTTTGCTGTAGCCAATCCAGTGCCCGAAATCTGGCCCTGGAAGGCCAAAGAGGCCGGTGCTCGAATCGTGGGGACTGGCAGATCGGATTTCCCCAATCAGATTAACAACTCCATCGGTTTTCCAGGCATTTTCCGGGGAACTCTGGACGTAAACGCCAAAACCATAACTGACGAAATGGCAATTGCTGCCGCTTACGCCATTGCTGAGACCGCGGAAGAAAAAGGTCTCCATGAGGAATACGTGGTTCCGACCATGGACGAATGGGAAGTATTTATCAACCAGGCCGTTGCAGTTGGCAAAAAAGCTATTGAGCAGGGTATAGCCAGAAGAGAGGTCAGCGAAGACGAGCTCCGTGAAATGGCCCGATCCCGGATCAAAAAGGCCCGCCGATGGACTCAGGTGGCAATGGAGCAAGGGTTGATTGAGGAACCGCCCGAGGAGTAATTGACCCTCGACTGTTCTTTGCTCAAGGTTCCTATTTTAAAATTCGGAATTCGCTCAACTTAAAAAGGGGGAGATAGAATGGATTTCGACCGGTTGTCGACTGAGCTAGTAGAGCCTATTAAAACGGCCGTTACTACACTGCCGGACTCTACCCTGGACGCTTTACGGGCAGCCAAAGACCGGGAAGAAGGTGGTGCCAGAGTTCAGCTGGAGGCCATGTTGGAGGCAGTTCAAATCGGGAAGGATAAAGGTATTCCTATCTGTCAGGACACCGGGACTCCCACTTTCTACGTAGAGCTGGGATCAAATTTCCCAGCTGCGGGGGAAATTGATGGGCTGGAAGATGCTCTCAAGAAAGCTGTTCAGCTAGCGACAGAACAGGTACCTATCAGGCCGAACACGGTCCATCCCATTACTCATAGAAATCCCGGGAATAACACGGGTGTACACATTCCCTACATCGACTGGTCCATCTCCGAGGGAGATAGTCTTCAAATGACTTATCTTCCTAAGGGGGGCGGATGCACCAATATGAGCCAGCTCACCATGATGACTCCCGGGCGAGGCCTGAAGGGTGTTAAGGAAATCGTACTGGAAAGAATTGCTTCTATGGAGGGTAAGCCCTGCCCCCCTACGGTGGTGGGAATCGGACTGGGCGGCTCGGCGTCCATTTCTTTAAGCCTGGCCAAAAAAAGCCTCCTGCGGCCCGTGGGGGAACGTCACGAAGACCCGGAAATTGCTGAGCTAGAGGAGGAATTGTTTGAGAAAGCCAACGAGCTGGGAGTAGGTCCCATGGGTGTTGGGGGAAAAACTACTGTTTTAGATGTCAAAATTGAGTACGATTACCGGCACCCAGCCTCTTATCCCGTGGGTATTACTCCTCAGTGCTGGGCAAATCGGAGGATCAGCATGTTCGTCAACCCCGATGGTTCTGTGGAGGTGGAGAGATGAAAATCCTATCGACTCCTTTGGATCCCGACGAGGTTCGCTCGCTCAAGGTAAATGAACCATTTAAGGTAACCGGTAAAATTTTTACGGCCCGTGATGCCGCCCACGAGAAACTGTTAGGGTTGCCGGAAGATGAGGATCCTCCTCTGCCACTCCAGGACTATCCGTGTTTCCACTGCGGTCCGGTTATGAAGAAACAAAACGGAAAATGGGAAGTCGTTTCGGCCGGACCGACCACCAGCATTCGCATGGAGATATTTGAGGACGATTTCATGGACCGGTTTGGTACTAGGATATTCATTGGGAAAGGTGGAATGGGAGAAGAAACCTCAAATGCGCTGGAGAGACACGGAGGGGTATACGCCCAATTTACCGGTGGAGCGGGCTCACTGATGGCGGGGTCTGTGGACCGGGTAACTGATGTGCATTACCTCGATGAGTTAGGAGTCCCGGAGGCAGTTTGGGTTTTTGAAGTGAGCGAATTTGGTCCCTTGCTGGTTACCATGGACTCCACCGGTGCTTCACTGCATCGGGATCTTTCGGAAGAAATCTCGGATAATCTGGAGCGCATCAGAGCAACTATTTCTTGACCAACAAGCATATGTAATCTGTTTGACTTGATGGCTACGGCGAGTTACAATGCAGAGTCGGAGGTGCCAAAGATGTTCGCTATCTCTTTCGTAAATATTTCGTTTTCTACGAACTCGGGCATCTCCACTCTGCATAGCACTCACTTCCATCATGGGGGATGTCATCCAAGGCATCTCCTCTAAAAACACCCCTACCTTTTTCATACCTCTCGTTTGGCAGTAACTAGGCTTTAGTTTGAACCTGGTCTATGTTTATCACCGTATTATCGATGATCGACTCCGGCAGGGGGTCGGTTCTGGAGCTCTGAAAACCTAAATGCGTAAAGATGCACTTTCAGAATCCGCAAGGTTGGCTGAGATCAGCAAACATTTGCGAAATACCCTTAATCTCTGGGGGTACCAGGAGGTATTTCTGCCCACTATCGAATCCTATGACGATCAGTTGGACAAAGGAACTAGATTCGCCTATAAAAACGAGTTCTACTTGATCAAACCGGACCTGACCTCCCAGATAGTGGCCAACCACGGCGGGCAGGACGACATGCGTTTGTTCTACATTTCCGAAGTACTCGACGGTGGAGTACGAGGAGACTGGCAGTTTGGAATAGAGAAAATCGGAGGATCGGATGGCCATTTACAGGTAGAAGTCCTGAGCATCCTCCTGTCCAGTTTAAAGGCTTTACGGATAGACGACTTTTACCTCGACGTGGGCAGTCTAAAGGTATGGGAGAAAGCTATTGGTGGAATTGAAGAATACAGGAAAGATATATTAACGGCCCTTTATCGCCGGAACTTCGACCTGATTGAGGAATTGGCCCTGCCCCGGGACAAAAAGCAGGAGCTATGGAGTCTATTTAATTTTCGCGGAGAGGAGACCGACTACGAAAAGTTGAGTCGGATAGTGGCACGACTTGATAGCGAGAGAGTGTTCGTGGATTACGGTACTTTGAGGCCTTTACCCTACTACGAAGACCTGGTTTTTGAAGTCTACTCTCCACGTTATGGTCAGCCAGTCGGCGCAGGAGGAGAATATACTCTGAACGGCAACAAAGCCTGTGGATTTGCCTTTGATATGGATGCCCTGGTTGAGATCTTCGACGGTGAAGTTGATGGCAACCGCCGACCGGTGAACCTGGAGGACGATCATCCCTATCGTTCCGCGAGAAAATTGGTGCAGGAAGGTACTGCGATTGAGGTGAGGACATGAGAGTCGTTTTGCCTCGTGGACGCTTGTTTGAGAGATCTTTGAAGATCCTGAATGATGCCTACTTTGACTTTTCCGGCCCCGACGACCGCAGCTTGATCTCCGAACAGGGAGAGCACGAGTTGCTGCTGGCCAAAGCTTTTGACGTTCCGGTTTACGTGGAGAAAGGTTCGGCAATAGGTATTACGGGCAAAGATGTAGTGGAAGAGAGAGGGAGTGATCTATTTATTCCCTTGACTCTTCCTTTTGGCCAATGTCGATTGAGTCTGGCCATGCCCGAGGGAGTCCGGCCCCAAATTTCGAATATGGAGGGCTACACTATTGCCACCGAGTATCCCCGTCTCACTGAACGTTTTTTCGAAGCCCAGGGGGTTAAGGTGGAGATCCTAACCATGGAGGGATCCACTGAACTAGCCCCGGTGGCCGGAATTGCCGATGGGATAGTGGACATTGTTCAAACTGGATCTACGCTTCGTGCCAATGGGTTGGTGGAAGTTCATCAGGTAATGGAGGTTGCGCCCCTATTGCTGGTCAATAGAGTGGCTCAGAAGACCAGATTTGAGGAAATCAATCACCTGATCTCCCAGGTCAAAGGAGTAATTCGCAATGGAGCTTGAAAAGTACGTTGCAGATGTGCTCGAGGATATCCGGCGGAGAGGGTTGCCGGCGGTAAAGGAGTACTCGGAAAAGTTCGATTCTTATCGGGGGGAGCTGTTGGTTTCCGAGGAGGAACTTGCAGAGGGTGTAAGCTCGGTTCCCCGTGAAGATCGACAAATACTGGAGAAGGTAATAGATCGTGTACGGGAACTACATCAGGGGCAAGTCGAATCCGATGCTCTCCAAAATCGCCGTGGCTCTCTCTACGGTTTGGTGACCAGACCGCTGCAGAGGGTAGGTCTTTACGTTCCAGGCGGGCGGCCGCTTCCTTCCTCCTTAATCATGTCCGCAGTGCCGGCTCGGTTGGCCGGTGTAGAAGAGCTGGTAGTTGCGTCGCCGCCAACGAAGGGCAAACTCGACCCGTATCTGCTGTTCGTGGCCCAGGCTCTCCAGGTCGAGGAAGTGGTGAAGCTCGGTGGAATACAGGCTATCGGCGCTCTGGCCTATGGTTGCGGCATTGAGAAGGTTCAAAAGATAGTAGGCCCCGGAAATCAATACGTAAATGAAGCGAAAAGACAGGTGTTCGGGGAGGTTGGCATCGGACGTCTGGCAGGACCTTCAGACGTTTGTGTGATAGCTGATGGTACAGCCCCTAAAAGGTACGTGCGGAAGGATCTACTTTCTCAGTTGGAACACGGTGAGGGTTCCCGTGCCTGGTTGCTTACCACGTCCCGGGATCTGGCCGACCATTGCCAGGGGGTCGGGGCAGAGGTTCAACTTTGTTCCGATCTGGCCAGCTGTGTCGAACGAGCAAACCGGATTGCTCCAGAACACTTGGAAATCCTCACCGAGTCCCCGTCAAGTCTCCTGGAAGAGGTTCAAAACGCGGGCGCAGTCTACCTGGGCATAAATACTCCCGTGGCTGCCGGAGACTATTCCCTCGGAGTAAACCACGTGCTGCCCACGGGAGGATCGGCCCGATTCGATTCCGTTTTAACGGTCCGTGACTTTCAAAAAGTAATCAGTGTGGCCCAGATAGACGAGGAAGAATACCCAGAGGTGGGGCGTTTGGGGATCAAGATGGCCGAAATCGAGGGCATGAAAGCGCATAAACAATCACTGGAAGTGAGATTCGATGAAGAGAAAGACCAATGAAGTTGACATCGAAGTAAAGTTGAGCGATTCTCAGTTGGTGCAAACCGGTGATCGAGTATTTGATCATCTGTTGAATTCCCTGTTTTTTTACATGCGTCGGCCGGTTGAAATTCGAGCTGAATGGGATCTCCGACATCACCTCTGGGAGGACATGGGAATGGTCGTCGGTCAACAATTGGGTGAAAGCTCTGGAAAAATTCAAATTGCCAGATTCGGAAGCGCAATTATTCCCATGGATGAGGCCCTGGTTCTAGCTGCCGTTGACGTATCCAGGCCGTACCTGGCCCTGGACATGGAATTAAAGGGAAGAGAAGAAGGGTTTAACCCGCCACTGTTTAAAGAGTTTCTCAACGCTCTCAGTAGAGGGCTGGAAGCCACTATTCACTTGAGACAGCTTGCCGGCAGCAACCCCCACCATGTCCTGGAAGCAGGTTGCAAGTCCCTAGGCACTGCTTTGGGTAAGGCTCTGGCAGAGGGCAACAGGCTGGAGAGTACCAAAGGAAATCTGCGATGATTGCTATCGTGGATCTTGGAGTAGGAAATTTCGCCAACGTGGAAAAGGCACTGGGAGGGACAGTTACCGATGACCCTGAGGTGATCGCCGATTCGGATAAGATTGTACTCCCGGGTGTGGGGAACTTCGGGGCTGTCGTAGATAAAATGGAGCCCCTTCGAGAGGTATTGACCCATGTCGTTCAGGAGGGCAAGCCCTTTCTGGGGATTTGCTTAGGCATGCAGCTGCTGTTTGAATCGAGTGAAGAGGATAAGGGAGCCGGTCTGGGTGTTTTTCAGGGTCGTGTGGTGGGGTTTAGAGAAGTGGACCCCCCTCACATCGGCTGGAACCAGCTTGTTCTCTGTGGCCGGAACCCCCTGTTTACCGGTATCCAGTCCAAATCTTACTTCTATTTCGTCCACTCCTTCTACGTTCAGCCAGCTGAAGAAGCCGTAGTCGCTGCTCGAACTGAAGTTCGACAACAAGGAAAGTCGGAGAAGTTTCCTTCCGCCGTGGGGAAGAATAACGTGTTTGGGACACAGTTTCACCCGGAGAAGTCGGGTCCCCGAGGCAAAGCGCTGTTACGTAATTTCAAAAATCTGGAGCTTTAGGGGCCATGGAAATTTATCCGGCGATTGACTTGATGGATGGCCATGCAGTCCGCCTTCGCAAGGGGCGCAGGGAAGATGTTACAGTTTATGGGGATCCTCTGGATTATGCGCGGGAGTTCCAGGCTGTAGTGGACACGGTTCACATAATAGATCTGGACGGAGCTTTTGAAGGCCGGCCTCAAAATCTGGGTAAGGTGAAGGTTATTGCTGAAAATACTGATCTCCAAGTTCAATTTGGAGGAGGTTTACGCACTGTCGGAGATCTCGAAGATGCGCTATCCTGTGGCGTTTGCTATCCAATTCTGGGAACCAAAGGGCTGGACACTGACTTTTTGGAGGAGGCTAGTTACAGAACAGAACTACTGACGGTCAGCCTGGACGTTAGGGAAGGGAAGATTGCGTACGACGGATGGGAAAAGCAGACTTCGAGGAGAGTCGAGGACGTTTTCTGCGCTCTCGATGAGTACGTGGATCGGTTCGTGTTCACTTCCATAGAACAGGATGGTACTCTTGCGGGGATCGGTGAAGTGAACCGGTTTTGGGATCACCAAGAAGTAATTTACGCCGGCGGGATCAGCTCAGCGGAAGACGTAGAACAGGCTACGAGGGTCGGGTTCTCGGGGGTAATCATCGGTCGGGCCCTGTATGAGGGTGAGCTCGATTTGAAAGACCTGGTAAGGACGGTGGAAGGAGAATGCTAGCCAAGAGAATCGTGGTGGCGCTGGATATCCGGGACGGTAGGGTGGTCAAAGGGGTGCAGTTCAAAAATATCAGGGATGCGGGGGATCCGGTGGAATTGGCCAAAAGGTACGAGGAGCAAGGAGTCGACGAATTGGTCTTCCTGGATATTACCGCTTCCCACGAAGATCGACATATTTTGGCCGATTTGGTGAGAAGAATTGCCCGGGAGCTCTATATTCCGTTCACGGTTGGGGGCGGAATCCGCTCTGTCGAGGAAATGAGAGAGTTGGTCAAAACGGGAGCGGACAAGGTCTTTATCAACACTGCTGCTGTCGAAGATCCGGAGTTGATTTCCAAAGGCTCTCGAATAGTAGGCCGCTCAAACCTCATGGTGGCCCTGGATGCGAAGTGCAACGGAGACTACTGGGAGGTCTTTACGCACGGGGGGCGCACCGCTCGCGGGCTCGATGCCCTGGAATGGAGCCAAAAAGTTCAGAAGTTGGGGGCGGGGGAGATTTTATTGACTTCTATGGATACGGACGGAACCAAGGATGGCTTCGACATTCCTTTGACCGAAGAAGTGGCAGATCGAGTTTCAATACCGGTAATCGCTTCCGGTGGTGCGGGGGGGCCTGAACATTTTAGAGAGGCTTTCCAGGCAGGAGCGGATGCTGCGCTGGCCGCTTCAATATTTCACTACGGCGAGTATACGGTTCCGGAGCTTAAACGTGAACTAAAGGAGCGAGGTACCCATGTCCGAATCCCTTGAAGAATTGATCGAACACCCCTGCTGGGGAGAAGATGAAACTTTGCCGGTTGTGGTTCAGACCCTAGAAGGAGAGGTAGTGACCCTTGCCTATATGAATCGCGAAGCCCTGAGGCAGACCTTGGCGAGAGGCTGTGCTCATTACTATTCGCGCAGCAAGGGTCGGATAAGGATGAAGGGTGAGGTGAGCGGCAACGTTCAAAGAGTCGAAGAAATCAGACTGGACTGCGACGGGGATGCCTTATTGATGAAAGTTGAGCAGCGGGGCTCCGCCTGCCATACTGGCCACCAAACGTGTTTCTACAGAAAGCTGGGCGAAGCTTCCAGTGAAGGTGAGCCGATCGATTATTCTTTAAACGTTCTGAAGGAACTGGAGGCGGTGATCCGGGACAGAAAAGCCCGTCCGCGTGAGAATTCCTATACCTCCAGTCTCTTCCAGGCCGGTCTCCCCGAAATCCAGAAGAAACTGGGTGAGGAAGCCGTGGAACTGTTGCTGGCCCAGGGGGAGTCCGAGGTGGTTCACGAAGCCGCTGATTTCCTTTACCATTTTCTGGTGCTGCTTGGTGCCCAATCCCTGGAGTTGTCGGAGGTAATGGCAGAGCTGCGGAGGAGACGCGATGAGGATTAGGGAAAAGGTCAAAAGTTTTGAGCCCTACGAAGGGGGCGGTGAGAGCCCCGATATCAGGCTGGACAGGAACGAATCCCCGTTTGACCTTCCATCCGAACTTAAGAGCGAGGTTCTTGACAAGTTGCGAAAAGTCCCCTTCAACCGTTACCCTTCGACTTCCGCCCGACCTCTGCGGAAAAAACTTGCTCGGTTCCTGGGACTGAATCTCGATATGGTGGTAGTTGGTAACGGCAGCGACGAGTTGATACCTTACTTTATCAAACTGTTTGATGGAGATCGGATTGTGGTCGTCTCCCCTACCTTCGATATGTACAGGTTCTACGGAGCGCTTGAGGGGCTGGAAGTGGTGGAAGTTCCTCTGAAGGAGGACTTTCAGTTGCCACTGTCGGAGCTCAAAAGGCAAGTCCAGGATGCTCGAGCCCTGATCCTCTGCTCTCCCAACAACCCTACTGGAAACTGCTATCGCCGAAAAGAGATCGTAGAATTGTTGGAAACTGAAACGCCGCTTATACTCGATGAGGCCTATCACGAATTTGCCGGACGGTCTCAGCGGGATCTTCTGGAAGATTTCGACAACTTGGTCCTGTTGAGGACTTTTTCCAAAGCTTTTTCCCTCGCGGGAGCCCGGGTGGGCTATGCCCTCGCCAGTGACGATATAATCGACTATCTTCTCCGGATCAAGCCTCCCTACAATCTGAGCACTCTGGCGATTAAAACCGCTGAAACAGTTTTGGAACAACCGCAGATCATGGAAGAACGGGTTCAATATATCGTAGAAGAGCGGAACAGAATGATTTCCGAACTGAAAGAGTATTGTTATCCCAGCCAAGCAAACTTTGTCCTGATGAACCTTGATCTCCATCAGTATTTGAAGAAAAGGGGCATCTTGGTAAGAGAGTTTAGCGATCCCCTGGCGGACAAGATCAGAGTCACGGTAGGAGAAAGGTCCGCAAACGACAAGTTAATAGAGGCCATCAAAGATGCCGTGTAACGACGACCTTTCTGAGGTTTACTGGGTAGTACTCGATGTCGATGGTGTCTTAATCGACGTCCGCAGGAGCTATGATTTAGCAGTTATGAAGACGGTGGAACACTTCGCAGAAGATCGTGGATCTCTAGCTGGTTTGACCCTGGACTCTATTCGGGAGCTTCGCCGGCGAGGTTTGTTTGGAAACGACTTTCAGGTGTCCGAAGCCCTTATTGCTTCCCTGTCCGACGGACCACCGGAGGATTTTGTTTCTTCCTTCCCCTCTGACCGAGGCATCCAATGGGTTCGCAAGCGCTATCCCTGCCCCACCTCCCCCGAGGAAGTGCGGCATTTTTTCAACACGGTTTACCTGGGCAGAAAATACTCGGAGAGGCTTTTTGATTGCCGGGGGTTGTGGAGAGAAGAAGAAGTACTTGTAGAGACGGATTTGCTGCACAGGTTAGATCAGCGTGGTCCGCTGGGGGTGATTACCGGTCGGAGCGAGCTGGAGCTTTCGCTAGCGGAAGATCTACTAGGATTTGAATTTAATCATGCCGTGACACGCGAGTGGAAGGTGAAGCCTGACCCAGCCTGCCTGAGGGTTCTGGTAGGCCCGCCCGAATTGGAGCCTTTCGGCGTATATATCGGAGATACTTTGAACGATCAGAAGTTGGTTGAGAATTTCAGAGCAGGGGGTGCCGACTTTGGCTTCCTGATGGTGGGTAGAGACGTTGAAGACGTCAATCAGGCCCTTCTTCGTCTGGTGGATGATGACTGAAACCCTGTCTTTCGCTTTTCGTATGGCCCTGAAGTGATGGTGGTCTAAGCTTGACAACGAGCAGTCGGGTTAATACCCTTAAAAAGGATAAAGAAATACCTTTATCCCTAGCAAAAATGAAGAACAACTACTCAACTTGGGCCGCAGTTATTTCCTTCGATTGACAGGTGCGGCAATGGAATGACCCTTATAGGTCTTCAATTTTTGCCTCTGGAGGTGAACTACGATGAAACAACTGGAAAACAAAACTGCGCTGGTTACAGGAGCTGCTTCAGGTATTGGGAGGCATATCGCCCTGCAATTGGCCGAGGAAGGAGCCGCAGTGACAGTCGCGGATATCCGGCAGGAACCCAGGGAAAGCGGGAAGCCGACTCACGAACTCATAACGGAACAAGGTGGGAGTGCTCAGTTTCTGAAGGCTGACGTCTCTAAGGTCGAAGAACTAGAAGATGTCATAAACAGTACCTTCCAGGAATTTGGCTCTCTGGATATCATGGTCAACAATGCCGGAATATATCCCGGACTGGTACCTATCGAGGAGATCGATGAAGAGAGCTACGACAAACTGATGGAGGTCAACCTGAAAGGTGCCTTCTTCGGTAGCAAGCTTGCCGCGGAAAAGATGAAGGAGGAAGGTATCGAAGGGTCCATAGTGAATATATCTTCCATAGCGGGGCTGGTGGGCTTTCAAGAATCCTCAACTTATTGTGCCTCAAAAGGAGGAATTACAAATCTCACTAGGGAACTGGCCTTAGAGCTTGGGCCGGACGGCATCAGGGTCAACGCCATCAATCCCGGTGTGATCGAAACTGCCATGACTACCCAGGACGAGGATGTCGCCGGCACCATGGTGGAACAAATACCTTTGAGACGTGACGGAAAACCCGGGGATATCGCCGACGCTGCCGTGTTCTTAGCCAGCGATAGGTCATCCTACATTACAGGCCACAATCTGGTGGTTGACGGAGGATTTACGGCGCAATGAAGCCAGCGGGGGAAACTGCCTAAATTTGGAGGGACACAACCCACCACTTTCCTCGTGGATTGATGTCTTGTGCCGTGATCTGTGGCGGTGAAGCAGAGTCGATGAGGCTTGTTACACTGGCTAGTCCCCTTCCATAGGGTAGGAGGAAAGCCACTCGTTCAACGTAAACCTGACCATCAACAGTCCTTGTGCGTAAAGCCCTTCAAGACCTTCGCCCTTTCTCTTCTCCTTGGCTGTCAGGAAAGATTCCCAGGAGCCGGTCTTCAAGCCTTTTTTGGTTTTCATCCTCTTTCACCTCTGTAGGGATTACCTGCAAAAAACGTAAGTACACCCTTTGATATGGATCAACTAACTAATTGACTGACGTCAATATAACATACCTTCGCCAATAAAGCAAACTAGGTTCAAGAGTTTGACCATTTCTCTCAGCACGAGGTTCGTCCCGGAAATTCATCTAACGAGGTTGATCCTTTTATGTGCATATGCTATAATCATTGTGAAATTGAAAGCTAATACTAATATGAAGAGGTGATGATCATGCCAAGAGGAGACGGCACCGGTCCAGCAGGAATGGGTCCTATAACAGGTAGAGGATTAGGCTATTGTGCCGGTTATGCTACTCCCGGCTTCACCAAAGGTGCGCCCAGAGGTGGAGGCGGTTACGGTCGTGGGAGAGGATTTGGAAGGGGATATAGACCTTTCTACGGGCGATATGCCTCGAGACCGCCGGCATACGGATATGGCGGAGTGCCTCCGACGGCTTCTCCTGCTGGAGCATACGGAAACGCAGGTTATGAAGAAACTGACGAGTTAACCGCTCTACAGGAGGAAGCCGAAGTTCTGGAGGACCAATTGGAACGCATCCGGGGCAGAATCGCTGAACTCGAAGAGAAGTCCGAGTAAATATCTGCAAACCGCAGATGCCTGGTTGACCTATGGCTCGTTTTGTTTTGGCGAGCCATAGGTCATATTATTTTGTTCCGGAGTACCTTGTCTCTTGAGCTGTCAAGGGAAAAGATAGCGCCGGTTCTGCTGGAAGTCCACGGTTTAATCAGGGCATAATCTAGCATAAGGAGTAAAACATGAAAGTGATAGTTACTGCTGCAGGGACCGATAAGGTGAGCAATGTCGATCCCAGATTTGGACGCTGTCCGTATTTTGTCATCTGGAAATCGGATTCGGATCAACTACAGGTCATCGATAACTCAAGCAGCAATGCCGCCAGTGGGGCAGGAGTCCAAGCCGCCCAGACGGTTATCGAGCGAGGAGCTGATGCAGTTATTACCGGTAACGTGGGCCCCAACGCCTTTCGAGCTCTTGATTCGGCTTCGATTCCTGTCTATACAGGTGCAGAGGGAACGGTGGAGCAGGCACTGTCGGATTGGCAGGAAGAGAAATTGCAGAAAGCTGAAAGACCGACCAGTCAGGGCGGTCGAGGCAAGCCTGGAAAATAACTCAGCTGCAGGGAGGTATTATATGAAATTGTGTATTCCCACTTCAGGAAGCGGGGGATTGGACGATCGAGTAGGTGACCATTTCGGACGAGTCCCCACTTATACTTTTGTCGATTCTGAAACCGGGGATGTCGAAGTTATTCCAAATGAAAGCGAGCATCGAGGCGGCAAGGGCTTACCTGCTAACTTGCTGGCCGAGGAGGGCGTAGACGTCTTGCTCTGTTCAGGTTTGGGTCGAAAGGCGATCAACCTGTTCGATCAACAAGGGGTCACAGTTCACGTAGGAGCCAGTGGAACAGTCAAGGAAGTAGTTGAGCAGTGGCAGGAGGAAAAATTGGCTGAGGCCTCGGAATCCGACGCGTGTGGTCGACACGTTTTTGGGGACCGCCATGGAGACGAATGAATATGAAGGAAAGCCCATCTCAATCCCAGCCCAAAACCGTCGATATGGACAACGTCAACCACGTAATTGTAATTATGAGCGGCAAAGGCGGGGTAGGTAAAAGTACTGTTGCTGGAAATCTGGCTGTTTCCTTTGCCAGAGCCACTGAGGGGAATGTCGGAATTTTGGATGCTGATCTACATGGCCCGGATATTCCCAAAATACTGGGCGTAGAAGACCAAATACTTTCCGGGTCTGAGGAAGTAATTAAACCCGGCTACAGTCAAAATATGAAGGTGATGTCCATGGGCCTGGCTCTGCCGGATAAGGACTCTCCAGTGGTCTGGCGTGGTCCGATGAAAATGAAGGCCATCCGTCAATTTTTAGAGGACGTGGATTGGGGGCCTTTGGAGTACCTCATTATCGACCTACCTCCGGGCACTGGCGACGAACCCCTGTCTATTTCCCAGCTGATCGAAGAGATTCACGGAGCCATTATCGTGACCACCCCCCAGGACGTGGCGCTTCTCGATTCTCGCAAGGCGGTTAACTTTGCCAAGAAGTTGGAAATGCCAGTTATGGGGATACTGGAGAATATGAGTGGTTTTGTCTGTCCTCACTGCGGGGAGAAAACTGACATCTTCAAAGAGGGAGGAGGAGAGAAAGCCGCCGGCGATCTGAACGTACCCTTTCTGGGTAAAATTCCCCTTGATCACAAGGTTGTGAGAACCGGGGACCTGGGCGTACCTTTTGTAGAGCGCTATCCCGAAGAAAGCGCCGGAAAGGCCTTTGCCCGTGTGGTGGAGAACTGTAGGGCCTTTCTGCACTCCAAAGACAACTGATGGCCATGAGGCTGGAACCTATCGGGCGCGTCCAGAGCAAATTTGAGGAGCCCCAGGATCCGGACGAAATGCGTCGGGAGGAGAGTGTTTTGGTCATCGATCCCGATTATGCCCCGGGTCTTGAGGGAATAGAAGAGAGCGACTTTCTCCAGGTAGTATTTTACTTTCACCGTTCTGAAGACTACGAGCTAGTGGCTCCTCGGCGCCACGGATCCAGCAGGGGCGTTTTCGCATCCCGCAGTCCTCATCGTCCGGTGCCTATCGGAGTTACCACGGTTAAAGTTCTGGCCTGTGAAGATAATCAGCTCCGGGTTAAGGGCTTGGATGCCCTCAATGGAACCCCTGTGCTCGATCTCAAGCCTTACGCTGCGACCATGGACGCCCTGAAGTTAGTTGACAAGAACAACCGGCTTAACGATCCTCGAATCGAGCTGGGACAGTTACTTGCAACCGGACAGTTGAGCACCCTGTTGATCAAGGCTGCGGAGCTGCACGGGGCCTATTGCCCCTTCCTCGGCGTGGGGGTAAAACTTGCCGCCCACGGGCTTCAGGAACTTGGCCTTGAACTTTTAGGCGATTCGAATCTGTGCTTGATGGTCGGGGAGCGTGGCTGTTACGCGGATTCTCTCCAGTACGTCACCGGCTGTAGCTGGGGTAACGGAAGGTTTCTCTATCGGGAGCTCAATGAGCCCAGGATCACACTCTGGCAGAGGTCCGGGTCCGGCCTGCAATATGTATTGAGAGATGTAAGCGATTTGCTGGCCGATATCCATCCGGATCGAGACCCCGAGTTTTACGCAGCCGCTGGAGGTCATAGCCCCGACCATCAGGATTCTTCAGAATTTCGGGAACCGCTTAGGGAAGCCAGTTTCGAACTGTTGAAACTCCCTGCCTCGGATCTTGCTTCCATTTCATCCCTGCAAGAAGTTCCTCCCCCACCTACCGGGGGTCTTCGCTAACCTGCTCTCTCACTGCTCGAGTTTTGTGTTTCAGCTGGCCTCTCTGTCCCACTTTGTCGTCAATTTTGATATAAGTTTCTACCCTCGAGTGATCTTTTCTTATCACGTGATGGCACTTCTTTATGGTTTCCATGATCTGGTCGTAGTCGCCTTCCAAAATGGTCCCCATGGCCGTAAACTCATAATCTAGCCCGCTGTCTTCTACTATTCGAATGGCTTTTGCCACCTCTTCGCTCAATCCTTTGCTTTTTCCCAGAGGATACACGGTAAATTCTGCAAGCATATTATCCCTCCGCTACATGATAAACATCTTGACCGGGAATTTAAGAGAGAAGTTAGCTGTTTTCCGCTGTAGAGTGGTGACGTTAAGGTCGCGCTTGCTGGTCGCCGGGTGTTGAGGAAGGTCAGCGTTCGAACTTTCTGGCTTGTTTTACCCTTTCCAGGGGCGAAGGGTGATCGTGAAACAGAATCTTTTTGAAAAGAGGTGGTGCCGCCGGACTGAGGTTTTGTTGAGCGAGTTTGATGAAACTGTCTGCCTGAGCTTGGGGGTTATCTGTTAGTTCCAGGGCAAAGCGGTCCGCCTTCCGTTCCGCTTTTCGACTGAACCAGTTTAAGATCGGATTCAGAATCCCGTAGATCAAGCCCAGAAGCAGTACGAAGATGGGTAAACTTTCGATGTCGGTAGTCAATCCCATGAACTCCGTGGCGGGCTGAAGGAACAGGTTTGTCAGGTAAAACGCAATCAGGGAGGTGGCCGAGGCCCAGAGTATCCTTTTCCAGATGTCCTGATTCACGTGATGACCCAGTTCGTGAGCGATTACGGTTTCAATCTCCTCTGTCTTATAGTTGTTCAGCAGGGTGTCGGACAGGATAATCCTCCGAGTCGAACCTATCCCTGTTAAGCCGCCTATGGCTTTTCTGGTTTTTGTCCCAGCCTCCATGGTAAAGGCTCCGATTACTTCCACGCCAGCCTGTTCAGCGAGACGATTTAATCTCTCTGCCAGCTCCTCGTCTTTCAGCGGCTGAAATCGATAGAAGAGGGGCATCAGAACCAGAGGAGCGATAAAGCTGAGAAGCAGGGAAAGCAGGCTCGTAGCCAGCCAGGCAATCAGCCACCACCAGTCTGACCAAGCCATCGCTGCGTAGATTCCACTAAAGACTACTAGGGTCATTAGCAAGGATATGAGGCCGCTTTTGAACTGATCTTTTATCCACGAAACGGGTTTCTGCACGGATAGATCAAATCTGCGCTCGATCAAATAACTTTTCCACTTCAGAGGTAAGGAGAGAATGCTCCAGCCCAGAAAAAAGACCGTAACGTAGCAGGCGTTGCGGAGCCAGAATCCGGGCACCAAACGTCTCAGTTCCGTAAACAGCGGGCGGGATCCATATAAAGCAAACAAGGAAACCCCGGCAGCGGCAAGGATCAGCTCCCCGATATCAAGGCGAAGATTTAGTCTTTCGTATTTTTTGGCCCGGGACTGGTAGTCGGGATCAAATCCGTACTCTTCCAGATGCGCTCGTTCAGACATCAATCCCCCAAATTTACAGGTTACAGCGCTGATTCTGCATGATGAAATATACCTTTCCGTGTTTTATAGGCTATCGACGCTTACCCTTCAAGTTTCTCATTACGGCAAGGGGCCCTTTTAAAAAAGAGCCAGGTAAGCCTGGACTCAGCTGTCCGAACTGTCCAAATAGATTGCATATAGTTCCGTGGTCATGTAACCTGGGCCTGGTGACTGCCGGATGCTGAATAGCCTGTGGTCGATCCCTTTTCTGTTGTTCGGTTTTGGTGGTCTGTTACTGATACCTCTGGGTATCCCGGGAACTTTTCTTATCGTGGGATCAGCTGCTGCCTACGGTGCTCTTACGGGCTGGGGTGGAGTGACCCCTCTGGCGGTTTTAATCTTGCTGGGGCTGGCAGTAGTGGGAGAACTGCTCGACTTTGGATTGGGGATGGCCGGTGCCCGAAAGAAAGGTAGCAGTGGGTGGGGAATGTTTGGCGCGTTCTCCGGTGGTATCGTAGGCGCCTTCGTGGGAATGCCTTTTCCAGTTGTCGGTAATTTCGTAGGGGCCTTTGTCGGTGCTTTCCTCGGGGCTCTGGCCCTGGAGTACATAGTAACTGCGGATTTGGGTAGAGCTTTACAGGTAGGCTGGGGGACGTTCGTAGCCAGAATCTTTTCCTCCCTGCTCAAGATTTCACTGGGTATAGGCATGCTCGCCTATTTCGCTTTTAGGGCCCTGACCTGATGCTAATCGGGCTTGTTTGAAGTCCAGATGATTGTGAAGCCTAAATTTGCTATAATAATATTTAAGCCCAGCTGCGGAATGCGTTCTTTGTTAAAAGGAGGTTAAAATGATAAAGATCCGTAACCTGTCAGTGGTTGTTCTCCTTCTAATTTCTGCATTTTTGTTCACTGCGGCTTTTTCTCTGCCTGCCCGGGCAGTGGAGAAGCGCGTGGGTTGTTGCCTGTGCTGTTCCAGCGGGGACTATTGCCCCGAGAGATATTCTTCCCTAAATCCCGAGGACAGTCCTTATAGCCAGGATGATGACGTAAAGATTGTTTTCAGCAATCTGGACGACTACGAATACTGGATTGAAGGCATCGAAGTGTACGAATGGGACGGAGGTGCCAGTTCCGACTCGCCCGTATATTCAGTCAGTGACGTGGCCGCCGTTCCGGCTTCGGAAACTTCCTGGACCTGGACCTGGCATCCGGGGGACGGCGTTGATACCGGTAGATACATGGTTAGATTGAAGACCGGTTGCTGCGGCTACTATCGCACCTACGTCGACATTCGAGCTGGTGGTGAAGTCTGCTGTCAGCCCGGGACTTGTTGCGAAAAATCTAATCCCTGCCTCTGTCTTGATTTGAATACTGATCGACGGGTTTACGACAGCGGGGAAAGCGTTTTCTTCAAGCTCTCCGGCTTTCAGGGCATGGACTGCTCGCTCCAGAGCATCTCCATCCACAAGCGTCAACAATGCGGACCCTGTGTCACTTCTAGTTATCAGGAAGTGTTTTATCAGAACTTAAATGGAGCCGGGTTGGAAGGGTCAAGCTGGACCTTTGAATGGGATCAAATGGACAATCAGGGTTATGGGGTCTCCGAGGGAACCTACGAAGTTCGCCTGATGACTGATTGCTGTGGTGAGTTGATCAAAACGTTCGAGATCGACGATTGTGGTAGCTGTTCTGGATTCTTCTTCCCCTTCCTCTGCGGAGGTTGTTGTTGTAATTAATTAGAAAAAGCAGAAAAAAGGCAGGTGGGTTAGACCGACTTTCTCCCAAACAAAATATTGTGGTAATAATCTTCTTTTCTCAACAGTTCTACGGGAATTTTAGCCCACTTAGCAAATAATTATTCCTGTACCGGATGCCTTATGCCTTGAACGAGGAAAGGATCGCTAGGATTCGACGTTCAGATCCTCGAGCCGGGGCTGCGGAAGTCGGTTATCTTTTCTGGACATGAAGGGCTCTTTTGAGCTCTTACTGTAAAGCCTCTCTCTTCGCTTTAACCGATTCCCTGCGGTTTGGGGCAGGGGTAGAGTACAGTCCGGCTTCTGCCGTGGACAAATTCACCGCACTGGGCAAAGTCGACGTGCTGTTTTAGAGAAACTTCACCCCCTTCACTGGATTTAGTCGCTTTTGGGATGGGCTCAGCTGGCTGGTTGTCCCATAACAGCTTCTGCTTCCAAGTTCATTCTCCCCGGGTTTGATCCGGAACAGGGAAATCCTTTGATTCCTTCCTCTTATACTATTATAATAAATTATGTGATCCTCTATTACCCTGTCTGAAAAGCTGCATATCTATCAGGAGGGAGGATGTCCTCTCAACGCATCAAAGACCTTCCGGAATACGATCGCCCCAGGGAAAAGTTGTGGGAAAACGGTGTGAAGCAGCTGACCAATTCGGAACTGCTTGCAGTTCTGATCAGGTCGGGGGGAAAGAACGCCAACGCCCTGGAAGTTTCACGAAAGTTGATAAATGATTCCGACTTGGGGGAATTGGCCGGGCGAGCGCCGGCGGAGCTGACCGATTATTCGGGAATCGGCCAAGTTAAGGCAGCCGTGATCGTTGCTGCTTTTGAACTGGCCAAACGAGTGGCCAGTACAGATCTCTCCTCGGGAGTGAAGATCACCGGCTCCCAACAGGTGATCGAGCACCTGGCTCCAAAAATGCGCCATCTTGATCGCGAAGAGTTCTGGGTGCTGCATTTGAGTAACTCCAACGAGTTGTTGCGGGAAGTGGTCCTGTTTAAGGGATCGCTTGACGAAATGCAGATCTCTCCTCGGGAAATAGTGAAGTCCTGCCTTAACCACAATTCCAAGGCCATTATCCTGGCTCACAATCATCCCAACGGCGACGCCCGACCTTCCGAAGAAGATTTAAGGGCCACTGAAGAGATAGATCAGGCTGTCAGTTACGTGGGGGTGGAGGTGCTGGATCATATCATTCTGGGCAGGGACGATGCCTTGAGCTGTCGGAGAGAAGAGTTGATTTAGGACGTCTGGGGGGAACGAAATATCAGGCAGGTTCAAAACACCAGAGCAGGGCGAGTCCACCGCGGACCCGCCCTGCTACCATGTTTTCTTTACTTATGCTAAACTTGAGAGCTGACCGATTTCGGGATGGGACACTCGATAAGGTAGTTCTCGGAGGTAATAATCAATTGAACTGTTCTACCGTCGGTGTCGGCCAGTTGATCGATTTTCATCGTATTCCCTTCTGATGGTTGTTTTTGCTCTTGAACTGTTGCCACTGTTACGAAAACGGCGTTTTCGGGATCGGCAAACAGTCCCATTGCGTAATCATCCTCGATTCCTTCAGGGGTTTCTGCTACAAAGACCGGGAAAGCCTGGTCTTGATCCGCGTACTTGACCGCGGCCAGAATTACTCCTTCTGCTAGCTGGTCCTCGTCGACCTCTACCTCGGCGGCGGGAAAGGCTTCTAAAAATTCCAGAACTATTGACCTGCTGGAGTCAAAGACGGGATCCGTTTCCTCGATGTCGAACTTTTCTTGCAGGCTGCTTTTTACAAGCTCCTTCTCCTCCTCGGTAAACTCTTTTCTCTGTGCCAGGGTCGGGGTTGGAAAGAGCAGCAGCGTGACTAAACCTGCCACTATTGCCAATACTGCGATTCTCTTATTTGTCATGAAGGGGTACCTCCTAATATTGATAGGCTAGCGAGACCGACTCTCTCTGAGCCCCTAAGATATATCGATTGGTTACGGGGGGCCACTGGATCTTGGCCCGGAAACCTTCTGTGAGAATACTTGTATTGCGGATTTCGTAAGATCCATAGGCATCCTGACCAACGCCCCGCGAATCATCCCTTAACTGTGGTCGAAAACTGTTTTCCAGGGTTACTTCACCGGATTCCACTCTACGACCGTTTCGGTCGTAAATAACCACTTGGGCAACGGTACTATAACCGCTCCCGCCGCCCCGCTGGTTAGTGACCTTGATGTGGAAGTTCAGAAATGCCTTGTCCGGCCTGGGGTGAACTGAATTCCAGCGCCATTCCCCGTATTCATTCCGGCTATTGCACCACCACCAGTTGCCGTCTCTTTGGCCGTTGCTATAAAAGGATGAAGGTGTAGATACTTCCAGGGTCGGTTGCGGTCTGCGGACCGTAACCGTCTTTGTGGTAGATGTGCGAGTCCCGTCATTGTCCTGGACAGTCAATCGCACCCTGTGAGCCCCTGAACTGTAAAAGGTGTGTTGAACTACTTGGCCCGTTTGATCCGTGGTTCCGTCGTCGTCGAAATCCCAGAGGTACCGGGTAATATAACCGTCGGGATCGTAGGAATTATGAGCATTGAAGGTTAGAGTTTCGCCGGGAGCGGGATCTGAGAGGTTATAGTCGAACCGAGCTCGAGGCCTCTGGTTTTGAGCAGCGGACCCCACCCAGAAACTTGTCATGTCTGAATTCCACTGTACGGGTCCAATTTTGAATTTCGCACTCGGACCTCCTGTTCCAAATTTCAATTGAAGCCTGGCTCCCAGCTTAGGTTTTAAGTCTTCAATGAATTTTTCGGGGTTCCGGATAAGGGGATAAGGGTCCTTGCCGAAGGGGTTTTTAGGATTCTGGAGATATTCGCTTACGTCAATCCGCTGCGAGGTTGCTATCGCTTGAAGGTGTTCAGTCCCCGCTGGCCCCTCGATTTTGAAGGAATAAGAACCATCGGGAAGGATGTAAAGTCCGGGACCAATCAAGTTTTGTGTAGAATAGCGGTTGGGAAAGACCAATTTCATGTCCCCTGTGGTGTCGTAATTTAGTACGTAAACGTATGCCCTCTGACTAACCCTGAGGGATACGCGGAGATAGTCGCCTATAGAATAGCTAGATTTGTCTGTCGATATGGATACGTCCAATCCGGGGTTTGAGGGAGGTTCTATGATCAATCCTCTGGGAATGTTTTCAGCCCCCAGGGCTCCGAAGCTCAATGTCAGTACAAGTGCCAACAAAGGGAGAAAGATCTTCTCAAACCTGATACCGTGCTTCTTTAGTTCGTTTAACACTGGCATTATTACCTCCTTGAAGATTATGTCCAGTTTGGTCTTAACAAGAAAGTCGTATCTTATATACACGCGAGGAGGGGAAAAGTTTCATTTTCAGTGGACAATCTTTTTCGGGAAACTATTTCGAGCCGGAACGTGTACTTTTCTCGCGGGATCATTGTGCTCCTACTTTCAACAATATAGTATTATCATGCTTGCCAATTATCGACCCCGAGGTGATCAACGCGTGCGAAACTCTTTACCGGAACGGGTTTACAAGGAGAGAAAGCGCCCTCGAAAAGAGGATGTCAGGGGTGCCTATTTTCGGGATCAAACTGCAATAATCCATTGCCTTGCTTTTCGTAGATTAAAAAACAAAACTCAGGTCTTTTTCGCTCCAGAGAATGACCATATCTGCACCCGAGTAGAACACGTCTTACACGTTTCCACCATCGCTGCTACTGTCTGTAAAGGCCTCGGGCTGGACGTGGAGCTGGCACAAGCGATTTCCCTGGGTCACGACTTGGGCCACGCGCCGTTCGGTCATTCCGGAGAAAAGATATTGAGTGATTTAACACCCGACGACGATGAGTTTATCCACGAACTTCATTCGCTGCGGATAGTGGATAAGTTGGCCCGGCATGGTAAGGGGCTCAATCTTACTTACGCTGTCAGGGATGGCATAGTCTCTCACTACGGAGAAGAGTTTAGCCAGTACGTGGAACCCCATAGAGAAAAGAAAGACCTCTACCGGATCGACGTCCGAGGAACTTATCCTTCCTCCCTGGAGGGCTGTGTGGTGCGGATGTCGGATAAAATCGCCTACTTGGGTCGCGACATCGAGGACGCCATCAAAGCTGGTTTGATCGCTAACAGCGATATACCCGGCGATATCCAGGATCAGCTGGGAAAAAAGAACGGCGAAATTATCGACGCATTCGTTACGGATTTAATTGAATGGTCCAGAGATAATGATAAAATTGGTTTCTCTACCGAAAAGTATCGGTTGATGAAAAAGCTCAAGGATTTCAATTATAGCAAAATATACGAACACCAGCGGCTGAAGAGATACGTCAGGCATTGCCGGAGGATTCTGAAAATACTGTTCAACCACCTGCTGGAACTATTCGAAAAGTGGGAGGACCATTATCAACAGTACTTGAGTTCCGATATCCCCTTGGACCGGCGGTTTGGTGATTATCTGGCGGGGATGGACGAGTTCTATGGAGTGGAGGAGCCATTCAACGCCCGGCAGGTGGTACTCGATTACCTGGCGGGAATGACTGATCAGTACGCCCTCAAATGCGTCCAGGAGGTAATTTTACCTGAACCTATTGAGTTCGAAGCGTAGGAGCCTTTCCGTTTCCTTTCCGGCCATTAGAACGAGTTGTTGAGGGAGGATGGCTCCTTGAAATCCGTCACCTGATGTATGGCTCAGGCCCGAAAGAATTTGATAATTATCGAAAGTGCCCCGTGTGAAGGCAGGTTTAAGGGAACCTTCTGTTGCAGTTTGTCCATCAAAGATAGAGCTTCCTCTTGCTTTTCTTCCGCCCTTTGCTGACTCAAATACTGAAGTTGCTTCTGCAACAGGCGGCTCTTTATTTGCAGCTCTTCTACGCGGTCTTTTTCCTCCTCGTCGTTTCCCTCTTTCATCTTTTGCACAATCAGTTCTATGGTCTCGCCGGAATCGAAGCCTTCTTGACGATAACGGGAGATTCGTTCAAAAACTTCCAGGCTCTCCCCGGTGACTTCCAGTTGCCCGCTTGCCAGCCGTCTGGTTTCAATTATGTCTTCAAGCTCTGTCAGGTACCGGGTGAGTTCTGTTGAATGTAAATCGTACTCTGTCTGCACGCGTTCTAGGCTAAACATTTCCATTCATATCCTATCCGGACCGCGAGACGTAAACCAACCCTGAGATCACCGTGGGAGGTGAATCTCATCAAAGCTCTGGGGGGCAGGTGTTAGCTCGGCTTGTACTCTTTTCCACCGAAGCGGTTGAATTTTCGAAAAAAATAACCCACGATATTCAGGTCTGGAGTTAAGGTAAACGATCAATTGTCAAGTCCAGAACACTGGACGTTCTCTATTACGTCGCTGGAAGTGGAGAATTTGAACAGACTCAATCAAGACTCCTCTTTGCCGGATTCGGATATATCAACTGCAGGCTTGCTCTCCTTATTCGCCGTATATTTCATCTGGGGTACCACATTCTTAGCTATCAAGCTGGGGGTACATGGCGAGGGGGCTTTTCCTCCTTTCACTCTGGGGGCCATGCGAGTTCTGGTTGCCGGTGCGGTTCTCCTCTGCTGGGCCCGGTTTAGGGGGCGCAAGGTCTGGCTTAATAGGCGGGAGATAATGGTTCTGGGGTTCTCCGGGCTCCTTATCTGGACCGGAGCCAACGGCTTGGTGACTTGGGCTGAACAGTATGCCAGCTCCGGATACGCAGCCCTGTTGATGGCAGCGCTGCCCATCTGGACTACGTTGATGGAAGCCCTTCTCGATAGACGAATTCCCTCGAAAGCTCTGATGCTTTCTCTGGCTATTGGCTTTAGTGGCGTAGGGCTGCTGACAGTTCCTCAATTACTGAAAGCTTCCCCCCTGGGTTTTTGGGCCGGGGTGGCACTGCTTTTTGCTCCGCTGTCCTGGGCTTCCGGGTCCATTTTACAAGTTCGACATTCGATCGAAACTGAACCCTTAGTAAGTTCTGCTTACCAGAACCTGGCAGGCGGGATTGGGTTTACGTTCCTCGTCTTGCTGTTGGGCGAGCCCGTTCCCTCTCCTTCTACACAGGCTTGGCTGGCGTGGGGCTATCTGGTCCTGATAGGCTCCGTGGTAGGTTTTACTGCCTTTGTCCGAGCAATCAATCTCCTCCCGATGAGTCTGGCTATGACATATCCATTTGTAAATCCCGTAGTTGCAGTGCTCTTGGGCTGGTGGATTCTCGACGAGCCGATTACACCCTGGTTGATGGGGGGGATGATCCTTGTTCTGGTGGGTGTGGGGGGAGTTTTCCGGGAAAAGTATCTTCCTACCTCCCCATCTGAATCTTCGGTGAGTGAGGGCGGATGAGGAACTTCCGAGTCAATTACCCCGCACCAAAGTACGGGGCTTTCTCGGCAGGTTTTGATAAATTGTATAATCCAGCGGAATTTGACGTTTTTGATGAAAACTTTTCCCACGCATGCAAGTATTGTATCCTTAGAGTTAATAGAAGCCTGAGCTGAAATAATGGATATCCAAGGAATTGTCACGCTTACCGTTTTT
Organism: Candidatus Acetothermia bacterium; assembly: GCA_046543285.1. GTDB lineage: Bacteria > Bipolaricaulota > Bipolaricaulia > M55B111 > M55B111 > JBKGZS01. Next base: position 35,901 of record JBKGZS010000008.1, read on the forward strand.
TCTGCTACTTTTCTGGCCATATTCTCGGGGCGCCTTCATCGGGCCATAGCCAGTGCAGGTGGTGCGGTGGCGATCGTAGTCGCCGGCAAATTTTTGTCATTCTATTCCGAGGAAATGGCCATTGAAGCCATCAATTTCAATACTCTGGGATTATTGATAGGGATGATGATTCTGGTGGGCATACTAAAGCGAACCGGTTTTTTCGAGTATCTGTCTATCGTTGTTGCCAAACGCGCTGGGGAACGGCAATTCACCTTGTTTCTAGCGCTCTGTGGTTTGACCGCGGTTTCCTCGGCCATACTGGACAACGTCACCACCATAGTGCTCGTTGCTCCCATGACTCTGGCAATAGCTGATAATCTGGGAGTTTCGGCTACTCCCTATTTGATGGGAGAGGCCATGACTTCCATCATCGGAGGTATGGGTACTTTGGTCGGTGATCCTCCGAACATCATAATCGGTTCCGCTGCAGGCCTCTCCTTTAACAGTTTCTTAATTCACCTGGCCCCCGCTTCCGTAATTCTATGGGCCATCTCTACGTTCATATTTTGGCTCATGTTTCGGTTCACCCCGGTCTCCGAGGAGAAGATCTCTGCGCTTCGTCAGATGGAACCTCGTAAGGCTTTACAGGATTACAAAAGCGCCAAAAGATCGATTGTTACTATTGGGATGGTAGTAATTCTCTATCTGACGCATTCCTATTTGAACCTGGAGACCGGTTTGGTTGCTTTGATTGGCGCTACCGTGGCCTTGCTCTGGATTCGGCCCGATGTCAAGAAGGCTCTGGAGAGCATCGAATGGGATGCCATTCTCTTTTTGTCAGGATTATTTGTAGTTGTAGGAGGGGTGGAAGCGGCCGGTCTGCTTGATGAAGCCGCGAGAGTTCTAGGCACTGGCTTAGCCAGCCGCGAATTTCTCGCCCCTATTCTGCTGGTGTGGACAGCGGGGATCCTTTCGGCGGTGATTGACAACATTGCTCTTACGGTAGCTATGGTTCCCATATTGTCCGGACTGGGGGGAGTGGCTGCCGGAAACTACCTCTGGTGGGCACTGGCCATGGGGGCTGCCCTGGGAGGCGCCGCCTCGCCGGTGGGTTCATCCTCCAATGTGGTGGCGATGTCCGTCAGTGAGCGCTCGGAGCAGGCCATTAAATCCCTAGACTGGTTGAAAGTCGGTATCCCGGTGGCGGTTGCCAATCTATCGGTAGCCAGCTTGTTTCTGCTGTTTATGATCTGGGTTGGCTATTGAGGTCGGAAGAGCCGAAGGTAGCCGCGAAGCGATTACTGCTGATTACTCACAACTGGTTGACCAAGAGCCATCCCTAATCGCCCTGCTGGGGGCGGCTGGTTGGCTACTGCTGAATACATACCGACACCTGTCTGAACCTTAGTCTGTCCGCTCTTCACCCAAATCTAGAGTATCTGGGCAAAGCATGGTGCCGTTATGGTAAAAACGGTTACCCGTACCAATTAGCTCGGCCGCAGGTTCTTCCGGGGCGGAGGGGAACCCACACTCTTTCATTCTGATCGTACAGGCCAGCCGGTTATCACGAAATTCATTGTTCTCCAAGAACCCTCGTGCGGAATCTCCAACGTTGATCCCTCTGCTGTTTTTGAAAATGGTGGAATCATTGACCACCAGGGTGGCAGAGTTCCAGGCCTCGGCTCCGTTGAGATTGTCGGAAAGCTGAACGTGATTGAGAGTCCCGTGAGCTCCCCCCCTCAAACCGACTCCTCCCCACTTATTTCCACTGATGATGGAGTTAACTGCAACTAAGGTAGACGAGTGAGAAAGTTCGATTCCCAACCAGTCGTTGTGTAAGATTTTGCAGCTGGATAGTACCGCTTGAGCGGAGTCCTGGATTTTAACTCCCTGCAATCTCGATTGGCGGACTGAAAGCTCTTCGAGTTCCGCGCTGGCATCGCCCGTTACCATTATCCCGGATCCCGCGGAATCGATCACCGTCAGTCTTTCCAACTTAACAGTTGCTTCGCTGGGCCCGACTAAAATTGCAGGGAGAAAATCGTGGGACCCGATAATTTCGGTTCCGCCCTCCGATCTACCCTTGAGCGTTAGTTCCTTGTCGATTTGCAGATTGGTTCTAAAAGAGCCTTGATGAATGAGGAGATTGTCTCCAGAATCGGAGGCGTCGATCGCCTTCTGAATTTCAGAGAAATCACACCCACGCTCGCAGACATTGTGATCTGCCGGCAGGGCCGTGAAATGCAGGGGATAGAGAAAGATTAGACCGATAAGAGCCATGGTAACCAGACGAGGTATTCTGTACATGCAAGCCTCCTTTTCAGGTCACCCCTCACCAGAGTGCCAAGTACTCAAGTGTAAGTGGCACTTCCAGCCTGTGGGGATAACTAGCCGGTATGGCGCAAATACTAGAATGTAAAATAATTGGTAATTTGTCAATGTCGGACTTCTCAGAGTAGAAAAATTACTATCCCTAATACTAATTTCGGAAATTCTCTTCACAGATTATTAATAGATCTCTGATAAGGTAAAGTGTCGAAAACGCAGAGATCGGTGAACTGAATCGCGCTCTGGGGGTGATAGAAAAACAGGCGGTTTCACTCAGCCTGTGTTTTGTCCTCTGTAGCTTGTATCAGTAGATATGACCCTGGTCAGCCGGGGTCGTAGATCTAAGCTAGGTCTATTTCCGAAAGGTATTCAGAACTGGCAGTGCTGTAGGATCTTTTCCTGCAGCACTGTTTTTGTTTGATCTTACTGTTCTTCAGTACGCCCCTTTCCATTACTTGATAAACATCCTCTCTTCATTTACCCTGAAGTGTTACTTTTATTGCAATCGTGCTATCAGATCGGAGGCTTAAAATGGCGGACACAGCCCGTTTCGGTATTTCTATGGACCACGGACTTCTGGAGCGCTTTGATAAGCTGGTGCAACGTCGGGGGTATCAGAATCGCTCCGAAGCCATACGGGATCTGATCAGAGAGAAGCTGGTGCAAGAAGAATGGGAAGAGGGTCAGGAGGTGGTGGGGGTAGTGACGCTGTTATTTGATCATCACCAGCGCAATCTCTCCGATGAGTTGACGGAGTCCCAGCATCAGGAGCCGGAGCTAGTGATCGCCACCACTCATATCCATCTCGATCGCGACAATTGTTTGGAGATGATTGCTGTCAAGGGGAGACCGGAGGAAGTCAGAGATCTTGCATCCGCCCTCATCGGCACTAAAGGTGTAAAACACGGCGAGCTAACCGCCACTTCTACTGGATCCAACCTTCACTGAACAGCGAACCGCCGGTCCAGAATCTGAGCCGCAAAAGAGTCTATCGAAGAGGTGAATAGGCATGACTAAATACAGGTATAGTTTGAGAGCTCGGGCCTTCTTGGTTATGACAATCCTGCTTACTTTGGTTTTGGTGGGTTTTCTCGCGCAGGGAAAACCTCTGGTCATAACCACCACTACAGTGGGAAAGGATCTCGTGGATCAGGTGGGAGGGGAGTACGTGGAAAATTACACCATAATTCCCTCTGGTCTTTGTCCTTCCCACTACGACGTGAAGCCTTCCGATTACGACGCTGTTAAAGATGCCTCTCTGGTGATCTTTCACGGGGTGGAGCCTTGGTTGGAGGGTTTGCTTCAAGCCACCGGCAATCAGGATGTGCTGAAGCACGAGACCGGAGGCCCCTGGAACTTGCCACCCAATGCCGCGGAGATCGGGGAGGAGATCGCGGAGTCTCTGTCCGAGGTAGACCCCGACCACGAAGCGGAATATTCTTCCAATGCGGAAAAATTCCGGGAATCCATTGAGCAACTATCCAGTCAACTTCAGGAAGAGGCCCAACAAAAGGAAGTCGAAGACGTCAAGGCCATCGTTATGCAGTGGCAGAAGGCCTTCCTGCTTTGGCTTGGCTTCCAGGTAGTTGCCGATTATCCTCCCCCCGAGACGGTGTCCGCAAAGAATTTTGACGATCTGGTTCGTACTGGAGAAGAGGAAGAGGTCACCCTGATCGTGGATAACTTACAATCCGGAACAGATTTTGGAGCTAAGTTGGCGAATAAGCTGGAGGCCAACCACGTGGTGCTGTCCAACTTCCCCGAAGGCGACAGGGGTTACGAAGGTTTGATCCGTTCCAACGTCGAAAAGCTTTTTGGGGCACTCGATAGGGAAGCCGAATAGCGATTCCCGATCCGTTTTGTAGCAATGGGGGAAAAATGGAAATGCTTGAGAAAGATTCCGAGCTGACTGATCTGAAGAAGCTGGTGGAGGCAGGGGTCCAGTTTCACGGCCATCTTGGCCCGTACCTGGTTGCCGGGATCAGAATGGGGCGGTTTGCGCTGCGCAAACTGGATTCCCCGGGTTATAAGGATCTGAACGTGGAGGTGAAGACCGGAGCCAGGCCACCGATCTCCTGTCTGGCGGACGGCATTCAGGTTGCAACCGGTTGTACTCTGGGCAAAGGCAACATCAAAATAGTAGCCGGCGACCTCCCCTCCGCAACCTTCCGCAGTGGAAATCGGTCTCTCAGCGTTGCTTACCGGCCGGAAGCCGAACACCCTATAGA
>JBKGZS010000042.1:0-12604 GCA_046543285.1 Candidatus Acetothermia bacterium
AACTAAAAGAGGAAAAAACTAAGCAGGAGGCCCGTGAGGCCCAGAAGTACGAGGAATACCAGAAAGCTCGAGGCAAACTGGAAGATTTAAGGGCACAGCGCTCCTATCTTCAAAAACTAAGAGGCCAAACACTCCAGCAGGAAATGGAAGATCTATCAGAGGATTTGGACCAGTTGGCCCCTCCAGAACGGGAAGCTTTCGAAAAGTTACAATCAATTCATCAAAAGTTGACCTCCAAACGGGAGCAGCTGGCGGCTTCGGAACTGAAAATCGACTTCGCAGCAGAGAGGGATCTAACCGGATCACTCTGCGTAGACGGAGATTGTGAAGAGATTTCCCCGCAGCAAGGGGAAACCCTGGACCTGCATGCGGTCAAATCCCTCCGGCTGGAGTTGGACGGGATAGGAACCCTCCGAGTGGAAACCGCGATGGAACAAGCCCTCCAAACTAAGGATGACCTGGAGGAATATCAACGAGAACTAGAGAAGGGACTTCAGCGGCACGAGGCGAGCAGCTGGGAGGAGCTGAAAGATCGGTACCAGAAAGGAGAAAAGCTCAGAGCCGAACTGAAGAACCTGAAGAACCTTTACGAAACAGTGGAGACAGAAGGCTCGGAAAAAGCGCAAGCACAGGAGGAACCTGAAAGGCAGTTAGATCAAGAGTTTATCCGGCGCTTCCGCTCTGCATCCCGGAAAGAGCTTCAGCTCTCCATGGAGCAAAAAGGAGAGTCCGTCGATAGGACCGTCGAAAACGTGAATCAACTCAGAGAGGATTGGGAAAACCGAAAAGAAGAACGTGAAAAAATAAACCGAGCCATCCAGGAGAAGGAAAGCAAGCTCCAGGGCCAACTACAACGTAAAGACGAACAGCTTAAACAGCTGAAAAAGATCAAAGAGGAAATCCAGGAAATGGACGGACAGCTGGAACAAACTACGATCAGGAGCCCAGGGCCCGAAGACATGCTGGATCGGGAAGCAGAAAAGAGTGGGGCTCTGTATCGGAACCTCAAGGCTCTCTGGCGAAATGCCAGAGACAAAAAGGAAGGACTCGAGGATCAACTTGAGCGCCAGAAACCCGATGGAGAAGAGGTCACGGAGAAGACGCTGGAAACGCTCGAATCCCAAACTGAGCGACTGAATGAGGAAGAAGCCGAGCTGGAAAAGGAGATGCACGCCCTTCAGGGCGAAATCGGCCGGACCGCCGACGGACTACACGCGGAGATTCGAGACAGAGAAGAACAGATAGAACAACAAAAACGAATACTGGAATCGGCAAGAAAGGAAACACGATCCTACGAACTGCTTCGATTGGCTCTACAAGAGGCAAAAAACGAAACCAGCAGGGAGTTTCTCGGACCAATCAAAGACAAAGTCGCTCCCCGAATTCGCGAGATGACCGCAAATAGATATCGGGAAGTAAACTTTGACTCAAACCTGAAACCTGAATCCACGGTGAGCAAGCGAAGAGAAGTCCGAGGAAAAGACCAGGACTTGTCGTACGGTACAAGGGAACAGATAATTTTTCTGACCCGCCTGGCCATGGCTGAAGTGGTCTCACAGAACGGGAGAATTCCTGTAATATTCGACGATAGTTTGGTTAATGCGGATCAGGAGCGCATGAAACACGCCCGAAGATATCTCCAGGAAGCCGCCCGGAGCTGCCAGATTATCGTTTTTACCTGTCATCCCAACTCCTACCCTAAGGGAGAAGGCCCTGGGAAACGGATATTCCTCGAACCCCTCCCCTGACAATCAAGCAAGCATGCCCCGAGACGTGAACTGGAAGCTTAACCTGAGAAGATCTCTCTCACCCAACTTCCCCCGTTGACCAAAGAGACGCTGCCCAGGACAGCCCAAAAGATCGCCGAAGCGTGAAAGCCATTGACACCCGCCCACAGAGGGAGCAGAAGAGCCAGGAGGAGGGAAAGAATTTGAGCCAACAGAACTCCGAGACAAAAAGGTTTTTCTCCTTCCTGCACCCGAGGAGAACACTTTTTCTGGATGCGAAAAATTGCACCCATAAACGCGACACTAATTACCAGGGCCATCGCCAGTTTATAAGGATAGTTCGTAAAGCCGCCCCAAACTCCCGGGTCGGCGACCAAAAAATACACCGCACCAGCAGTGGTCAAGATTCCATAGAGGCAATATTTACCACCTGGCCTCTTCATCAGGACCGCAGAGAAGAAAACCACACTGGCCACGGCAGCGATCAACCAACAAAATTGCCACCCAAGCCACATCGACAGAGCTGTGACCAGGAGCGCTCTGAATCCTGATTCATCCACTGGGGAACGGCGGTCGATAATTTGGAAAACAATCAGGACCCATAGAATAAAGAAAGGCGAAGGGACTCCGGCCAGGGCAACTACCGGGATCTGCGCAACGGCTGCCAGCAGGGCTGCCGAGCTGTGAAAAGGATCCAGACGCCAGCTCAAGGTTCCTGCTACGACCACCGATAGTGCTGCCGCGGCCCCGGAACCAAGGGAACCGGGGACCGAACCCCCGGTCAGACAGGATAGGAGCCAAAAACCCAAAAAGGAAACCCCGCCCAAACCGAGCAGCATAAAATCTCCGGGACCCCGGAAATCTGCGGGCTTCTGGCAAGCGAAAAACTCCCTCGAACCTCCCACCAAAAATCACCACAGCCTATAGCTTAACTGAAGACGATAAATTGGAAAAGTCATAATCTCAAGAGCAGATATTTCACAGGTTACCTTTCGATCCTGACTGTTTTTTTAAAGTTGAAGTTGAACAGCCTTAACCCCGAAGTTTGGCCGGCAAACTGTAGGTGGCCAACTTTACCTCAGAAGAAGCCGACCAGCCAAAGGTTACCATCCCGCTGCGGCAGCTACATACTTTAAATAATCCCGGTAACCCTGCGAGGCGGCGTGTTCTGTGTGCGGAGATTTTGGCTTTATCGCCGGCAGGTTAGGTCGAACAGAGAAAAGGCTAGGCTTCGAGTTCTGACTGACTGACGGAAGGGGTGCTGGCTATCCACCTGATAATTGCCAGGCCCAGGGCAATAAACAGACTGGCTACCAGAAAAGTCGTGGCATAGGTACTTAATGTGGCAAGGTAGCCCCCCACCAGAGATCCGGCTACGAAACTGGCACCAATTACGCCGTTGTATAACCCAAAGATCTGCCCCTTAAACCTCCCTTCCGACAGTTTCGAAATGATCACCAGGTTGCTGACGTTGACAAACCCCCAGCTGGCACCTACGGCCAAGAGGATAAGGGCAATGACTGCGGAATACAGATCCTAGACCGAATCCTGCCTTTAAACTCCAGCACCCCTACCTAATCCCGTGGCAATTTCCAGAACCTCCAACAGCAGTTCGACACTGAGCAAAGTTTCGTTATCATTAATAACGTATTTGGCAGAATTTATAAAACCCAATTCTTCCACCATGTTTAATCCAGACTAGGAGTAAGGTAGCCGGTAATCAAATTACCTTGGTAGAGGTGAAAGATCTGAGAAAAAAACTAATTTCGATCCCGAAGTATCAGACATCTGACCTTTGTTGTTCTGGCCAAGAAATCATAGCACCTTTCAGTCGCGTTTAATGCACGGAGGCGTTAGCATGAAAAGCCCAGGCGGATACTGGAAGAGAGTCCTCGAAGTGGATCTAAGTGAGCAGGAAACTCAGGAGAGAGAACTTTCGGAAGATTTTCTCAACAAATACATCGGAGGCGCAGGCTTCACCACCAAATTTCTGTACGACCAAGTTGATTCGGATACCGATCCCCTGGGGCCGGACAACGTCCTCTCAGTAGCTCCAGGGCTCCTGGTAGGACCAAAGGTTCCCACAGGTTCAAAGACCACTTTCGGCTTCAAGTCCCCCCAAACCGGGGGTTACGGTAAGTCTCTGGTAGGCGCCAAAATGGGAGACGCTCTCAAAAGAGCTGGCTACGATGCTTTGACGGTTCGAGGCAAAGCTAAGAGTCCCTGCCTGCTGCTCATTTCCGATCAGGAGATAAAGATCGAGAGCGCGGAAGACCTCTGGGGTCTGAACAACAGAGCAACCGACGCAAAGATAAAAGAAAACTACGGAGATGTCTCCACGGCCACCATTGGACCGGCCGGTGAAAACCTTTCCAGAATTGCCATGATCGAATGCGAGGATCGCCAGGCGGGAAAGGGGGGCGGGGGAGCCGTGATGGGGTCCAAGAACCTCAAAGCCATAGCGGTACGGGGAACCAAAGAACCCCCGGTTCACGACTGGGATAAATTAAACCAGCTGAACGAAAAATGGAGGAAAATTACCACAGGTCAAGGAGAGTCAGGCGACGTAAGCTTCGATCCTCAGGACGCCATGGAGTACGGAACGGGCGAAGCGATGCATGCTAAAAACAACTTCTTCGGCTGTTTTCCGACCAAAAACTGGCAGGCAGGTTATTTCAAGAAAGCTTACGATCGAGTGTCAGGCCCGGAAGGGAGGATCGAGCTGGATCCCCGGTACTGGACTAAAGAATACAGGGAAGGAAGGCGATCCTGCCCTTACTGCACCAAGCCCTGTAGCCAGTTTTTCGTAGCTGAAAATAGCCCGTACGGCGATATAGAGGTAGACGGCCCGGAGTACGAGACCCTGTACTCTTTTGGTGGGGCCTGTGAAGTCGACGACGTGGAGGCCGTGGCCAGGGCTAACGAGCTATGTGATGAACTCGGGATGGATACCATCTCCGCAGGAATCACCATCGCCTGGGCCATGGAATCACACGAAAAAGGTCTCCTATCCACTGATCTGAACCTGCGATTTGGAAACGCGGAGGCAATGCTTGAAGCGGTAAAGAGAATGGGGCACAAACAGGGGGAACTGGGCGAACTGCTGGGCAACGGGGTCGAGGAAGCTGCCGACAGACTCGGACAGGGCTCCGACCAATGGGCCATCCACGTCAAGGGTATGCCACCAGCCGGTTTCGAAGTCCGGGCACTCCGGGGAATGGCACTGGCTTTCGCCGTTGCTCCCCGGGGGGCGGACCACCTCACTTCCTGTCTCTACGCCCTGGAGATGGCCGGAGACTTCTGGAATTTCGAGAACGTGGACAGGAAGAAGATCGAGGGCAAGGCAGGCCCCCTAAAGGCCATGGAGGATCTGATGACACTGTACGACATGACAGGCATCTGCAAGTTTTCTCGAGGACTCATGTTCGAAGACGGACTCCTTGAACTGACAAATGCCCTGACCGGGTTTGATTTCACGAGACCCGAGTTAATGGAAAGCGGGGAGCGAGTATACAACCTCTCCAGGGCAATAAACATCCGGGAAGGGTTCGGCAAAAAGCAAGATACTCTCCCGGATCGAGTATTTGAAGATCCCGTGTTATACGGCCCTACCGAAGGTGAAACCCTGTCAAGAGCTAAATTCTTGAGAGAACTGGAAAGATACTACACCCGGCGCGGCTGGGACGAAGAAGGAGTGCCGTTGCCGAACACTCTGGAAAGACTGGGCATCCCGGAGCTGAGCCAAGAATTAAATCTCAACGAATGAGGAAGTCAAAAGGGTTACAACACGAGGCCAGGCGGCTATTGTATTTCCAGCGAACCGTCATTGCCATGGCGGCCAAAGTCAGAGTTGGAAGATCCAAATTGTAATTTTTTTCAACCGCTGAAATCAAGCGAGCAGACCGATCAGGACTCCGGCCGCGGTAGCGGAACCAATTACTCCGGCCACGTTGGGCCCCATGGCATGCATTAACAGATGACTCTCGGCGTCGGCCTTTTGACCTTCTTTCTGAACCACCCTCGAGGCCATGGGCACTGCGGAGACTCCTGCCGCACCGATCATGGGATTGATCTTTCCACCGGAAAGCTTGTAATAGAGTTGACCCAGAAGTGTACCGCCGGCAGTCGCAGTGGCAAAAGCAAAAACCCCGAGCAACAGTATTTTGAGCGTGTCCAGAGTGAGAAAAACCTCTCCCCTCATCAAAAACCCTACGCCCAAACCCAGCAAGATGGTAGCGATATTCATCAAGGCGTTTCCACCGGTTTCAGAGAGCCTGTCCATTACCCCTGAGGTCTGAAAAAGATTTCCCAGCATCAACATTCCCACCAGCGGAAGCGCGGAGGGTACGATCAAACCTACGATTACGGTGACGCCAATGGGAAAAAGAATTTCCTCCAGATTACTTACCTCCCTCATCTTTCCCATCCGTACGCTTCGTTGTTTTTTCGTAGTCAATAACTTGATTATGGGGGGCTGAATGATAGGGACCAGAGCCATATAGGAATAGGCGGAAACCGTGACCGCCCCAATTATCTCCGGTCGGTTTCCAACTAGTTGAGTGGCCGCATAGATAGCCGTTGGGCCATCTGCTCCACCGATAATCCCTATGGAGGCCGCGGCCTCCATATCAAACCCCAGGGCCAGGGAAAGACCCAGAGCCAGAAATATACCCACCTGGGCAGCGGCTCCGAGCATGAACGTTTTGGGGTTGGCCAGCAGCGGGGAGAAATCGGTCATGGTGCCAATCCCCAGAAATATGATCAAGGGGATTATCCCGGTGCTGATTAGCTCCTGATACAAAATATAAAGAAGTCCAGATTCTGCCGTGAGGCCAGTCAGGGGAAGGTTGGCTAACAACACCGCAAAGCCAATAGGCCCCAACAGTAGCGGCTCCATTTCTTTGGAAATGGCCAGGTAAATTAACAAGAGGCCGACAAACAACATTATAGCATTGTGCCAACTTATAGCGAACAGGCCCGTTTGTAGCATTTACCCTTCCCTCCTTTGATCAAGTGCGGCGACAATGGCAGCGATCTTTTCTGTTTCTGTTCCCTTGTCGGAGCTTGTAAAAAACCCGTCGATAATCCAACTCAACAGATAGGTACCCGCGGTCAGGACGCCCAGAGTAAGAAAAACCCAACCTAAACCCCAACCTATTATCTGTAACGGATTCATCTTAAATCACCACTGTTGCGAGGAGATCGCCCTCTTCTACATCTTCGCCTTTCTGAACGTGAACTTCCCTTATCGTCCCCCTACGTGGGGCAGTGACGTCATTTTCCATCTTCATTGCTTCCAGAATAGCTATCGGATCTCCTTCCTGGACTTCATCACCGGGAGAGACCTTCAATTTGGTGACCGTTCCCAACATAGGGGCTGTGATCTCCAGCTCCTCGCCGGAAAGAGAAGCCTGAGGTTCAGTTTTTTCGGCTGCGGCGTCTATTTCGGTCTCCTCACTGCCATCTTCAATAAGTGCCGATACATCATACTCCTCACCGTTGACTTCTACCCGCCCCTGTTCAGGAAAACGTACGTGATAATCTTTACCGTTAACACGGACTTTTCCCTCAAAAGGATAGTCCGGTCGAGTTGCTGTCCTCTCCTGGTCCTGGGCTCCAGGTTCATCCAGAGGAAGGTCTTCGGAGGTGAATTCGGCCTCTACTTCGCCCTTTAGGAACTTCAATCCGATGTCGGGATAGATGGTGTAGGTAAGAACGTCTTCGGGTTTGTTCAGCAAACCCATCTCTTCAAGTTTGGCTTTATTTTCCTCGAACTCCGGCTCCAGCAAACTGGCCGGTCGCTCGTCAATGATTTCCTCTTCCCAATCGGGACCAAGTATCTTCTCGTACATCTCCTCCGAGATCTCCCCCGGGGGGCGCCCGTACATCCCTCGGAAGTATTGTTTGGTCTCGTTGGTGATCTTTTCGTACCTGCCAAACTTTACGTTCATCACTGACTGCACTCCGACCATCTGGGAAGTAGGGGTAACTAGAGTGGGGTAGCCGAAATCTTCTCTTACCTTTGGAACCTCTTTTAGGACCTCCTCATATTGATCGGCTGCTCCCTGTTTTTCTAGCTGGCTGACGAGATTGGATAACATCCCTCCGGGGATTTGATGGACGGTGACCGAAGGATCAACTCGAAGAGCTTGATCACGATGCAGGTGTCTGTATTTCTCCCATATTTCCTGGAAATACTCCCTGATCTCCATCAACAAATCCATGTCGTAACCGGTATCGTACTCGGTGCCCTTAAGCGCCGCGGTAACTGACTCCGTGGCGGGCTGGCCGGTAGCCCCGGTCAGGGAGGAAATAGAAGTATCCAAGACGTCTACACCGGCCTGACAGGCTTTCATGTAGGCCAGTCCAGTCATTCCCGAGGTCTTGTGACTGTGCAAATCTATCGGTATGTCGATCCCGGCATCTTTGCAGCCTGTTATGATATCGTAAGCTCGAGACGGGGAAATCATACCCGCCATGTCTTTTATGCAAAGCGAATCACAGCCCATGTCTTCCAGGTCACTGAACTTTTCCACGTATCTTTCGACAGTGTGAACAGGGGAAACAGTATAGCAGAGCGAACCCTGTACGTGTGCCCCCTCCTCTTTTGCCTGTTCGATAGGGACTTTCATGTTTCGTAAATCGTTTAGAGCGTCGAATATTCTGAAACTTTCACAACCGTTTACGTATGCGTAATGGACGAATTTCTTCACCACGTCGTCGGGATAGTTGCGGTAGGCCACGATATTCATCGCTCGCTCCAGCATCTGGACCCTGGTGTTGGGAAGAGCATCGCTCAATTTATTCAATCTCTCCCAAGGATCTTCATTTAAATAGCGAATGCAGGCATCAAAAGTCGCGCCTCCCCAGATTTCCATGGAATCGAAACCGACCTGGTCCATCTTGTCACATATGGGCAACATATCCTCGGTTCTCAATCGAGTAGCCAGCACCGATTGGTGGGCATCTCGCAGCGTCTGATCGTGCAAGTCTACCATTCACATCACCTGAAATGGAGTGGAAAAGTGTGGTTGAGGCCCCCTACTTCACGCGGCTAAGGTTTGGCTAATGGGTAAAGAAACCCCGAAAACTCCAATGGTTGTACTGTCATCAAATCCCCCATATAAGGGGCAAAAGGTCACGAAGCTTGTCAAATATCACTGCATTATAAGAGCGAATATTCGTATGAACAAGTCGAGAGTCTACAATGAGGATTAGGATTAGCCTCTTTGATATCTGGACTTTTTCTGGAATTTGTTTGCCTTGTTTGCCCAAGCGACCTTTTTAGCGATTCTGGGCTCCTTTGCGAAGATGAACTACATCGCCGGCAGTAACTCTCTTCCCATTCTGGAGAATGATTCTGCCTTTGTTATCTACGTTGCGAACCAATCCGGTAAACTGAGAGGAGGGAGTAGTTATCACTGCGTAAGAACCGATAGTGGAACAATAACTCCTATAGGCTTGGAGCAAATCATCATCATTACCCAGTTTGAACAAACGGTCGATAACCCGCTGCATGAGTTCGTCGACGTTGACCGGTTCGTCAACGAGCGCCGCCAAGTTTATGCTGTTCTCCAGGGGAGCAATTTCTACGTTAATTCCTATACCCACAATACTTCTTCCTTCGGACACCTCAGTCAAGATACCGCATAGCTTCTTTCCTTCTGCGAGCACGTCGTTGGGCCATTTAAGTTCAAACTCCACTCCGACATCCTCCAGGGTGAAGCCCACTGCAAGCGAGGCTTTGATCGGCAACAGTTTTTCTCTACTGGTGCAAAGGGAAAAGTACAACCCCCCTGGCGGAGAGTTCCAGCCTCTGCCTCTCCTCCCCCTGCCGGAGCTTTGCCTATCTGCACGCACCACAAAGTCTTTTTCGGTGTTTTGGGCAATTTTCTTGGCCAGGTCGTTGGTGGAGGAGGTTTCTTCCACTCGATAGACCTGGATATCGCTGTTAATTGATCTTCACCTCACCGTGGTACACGTCAGACTTTAGCCTTGGAACTCGAGACCAGCCACTTAATCGGTCCCCTCAAAAGCAAAACGGGTGAGCAAAGCTATAAGTCCTTTTCTGCTCCAATTACGCCGAAAACCAAGAAAACTATGGCAAAACCGAAAGCCGATTGGAGCAACCCAAGTAAGAGAGGAGCTGACATCTGCCCTGCATATTTGGCGATATTGTTTGCCGAAACCACGCCACCCATTCGGCCTTCAAAGCCACCTGTCAAACAGCGGTCCTGCTTCTCACTCTCCACCGGTCGAAAGGTAGGGGTTGAGTTTGGCCGCCAAGTTCATTAGGGGCATCGATTGGAGCCAGACCTTGCCCGGTCCGTTGAGAGTGGCCAAAAATAACCCTTCCCCACCGAAGAACATGTTTTTCACTCCCTTGACCCTGGCAATATCCATATCAACAGACGATTCGAAAAGTCCTACGTGGCCCGGATCTACCTTGAGCGTCTCACCGCTTTTCAGCTCTTTTTCCACGATCTCACCGGAGAGCTCAAAAAATACGTGTCCCGGACCAGTGATGTTTTGCATTATGAATCCTTCCCCTCCGAAAAGACCGGCTCCCAGCTTCTTGCGAAGATGAACCTGCAAATCCACTGACGAAGCGGCACACATGAAAGCATCCCGCTGTGCAATTATACTCTCGCCACTGTTCAAGTTCCGATGTACAATCTTTCCCGGAAATTCCGAGGAAAAAGCCACCGACTCGCCGTCAGTTTTCGCCGAATAAGTCGTCATGAACAGAGATTCGCCGGAAAACATTCGCCCAAGCCCCTTCATAACACCGCCGTGGGAATCGGTCTTCATTTTGACGTTTTCGGACATCCAGGACATCCCGCCCTTTTCGGTATACATGGAATCGCCTTTGTTTAGGTTGACCTCGAGCACCTGCAAATTGTCGCCTCGTATTTCAAAATCCATCTTTCGTACCTCCTTGCTGATCCGAACCTGCAATAAATGTAGCTTAATTATAGCGTTTTACACTATTTTTCGCCATAATAATGGTTTCAGGAGACGATAAGGAGGGTCATCGAAGGAAAAATGTAGATAAACTCAGATCTTTCACCTCTACCGACACAGTTTGATTACCGGCCAATCTGGTCGTAGTCTGGATGAACCATGGTGCACGAATTGAGTGGAGAAAGACGGAAACCTCATCCCGAGGGCCTCAGGCGCCCAAACGAGGAGCCCAATTCTAGCTTAAGAATCAAGCACTTTGTCGGAAAAGCGGTAGATGAAGAAACCCATAAGCATCAGTCCCAACAACGAAGCCACTGAAGCCAACCAGAATACGTACCCAAAACCTTTCCAATCCATGAGCAGTCCGCCCACCATTGGTGCTAAAATTGATCCCGGTTGCCATATTATGCTCCGGAGCGAAAACGAAGAAGCAATTCCGCTTCCGCGCCCCTCGTCGGCAAAAAGAGCCATACTCGCCGGCTCCCGAAAGGAATCTTCCAACCCCAATAGAGGTTTATACCCACTAACCCCCAAAATCCATTTTGGAAGGGAATGAAAACTGCCCCAGCTCCATACAGCAACCCGCCGAGGAACAACATAGAAAAGCGCCCAATTCGATCCGAAATCTTGCCCGAATATCTCTGGAGAAGCATATTTGCTAATTTTTCTGACGCCAGAATCAGGCCGATCTGGGTAGCTGAAAGCGACAACGCAAGCCGGGCAAATACCGGGACGTAAGTCCTGACCAGCATTACAGAAAAAGCATAACAGGAGCGGAACCAGGAGATTGACTGTATTCGCTTGTTGGCAATGTGAACGTTAAACGCTAGGCCTTCGATTCTTTTCTCATCTTTTTTGATGTATCGATAGGTCGGTACACCTGAAATGGTGGTTAGAACGAATAGCATCATATAGGGCGACGCAAAGCCCCAACGCTGAAGCATCAAACCACCCACTACACTCCCCAGGGCACTGCTCAGCAGACGCGCCGCGTTAGAAGTTCCGATTATGTTCCCCCGGGTCTTTTGAGGGGCGAGTTCTCCGGTAATTGCCAGAGACGTAGTCCCAGCAGCTGCAAAGCCAACCCCTTGAAAGATTCGGGCTACGGTGAGAGAAACCACTCCTCTCACAAATATTAAGCCCAAGTAAGACAGGGCCAGGGTGGCCAGTCCCCCTAGCAGGATAACTTTTTTGTTAAACCGATCCGAAATCCACCCTATGGGAAGAAGGGAAACATGTTCTAAGGGAATCTCGAAAAAAGGCGTATATTCCGTTAGCTTTAAAATAGGTTTTTCCGAAAAAGGGGTAAACGGAATGTTCTTCTCAGACTCAAGATCCACCAATGCCAGTTCGAACAAGAGTCAATTGCTTTACTTTCGTATAATTTTGGGGGCTGCGGCAGGCTTTTACATTGCCTTTGGGGTTATCTACTGCTCCTTCCCTCTACAGGAGCTTCCTATGAGCATGACTCAAAGGTATGCTGCTGCTGGCTTTTTCCTTACCCTACTTTTTGCTACCTATATGTCCAAATGGGTCAGACGACACGTGGAGTTACTGATGTACACTGCAGCCGCAGCAGCATTTTTCCATCTACTCTATCTGTCCTTTATAAACGAATACCAGCTGAACTACGCCCTGAGCGTAGTCATCGTCTTAGTAATCGTAAATTTCCTCTTCCCTGGTGACTCGCGACTCAAATGGTTCAATGTAGGCATCATCGTTGCTGTAGCGGTGACAGTATTTCTGACAGACGTTAATTTCAACCGCTGGGTTTACGTCTCTGCCGTGGGATTCACCGGTGCTGCCTCCTATCTGCTAAGCCGCTCCAAGTACACTGCACATGAAGAATACGAACAACTATTTCAAGATTCTCCCATTGGGTTAATTCAAGCCGACCAAAAAGGAGAAGTAAA
>JBKGZS010000043.1:0-12487 GCA_046543285.1 Candidatus Acetothermia bacterium
AAGCTAAAGGGTTTAAATTCCGGTCTCGGATCCCGCCCCGGCTTTTCTAGTTCGTCGAGAATGTGCTTTATGGTGGGAAGACCCACGTCAGAACTCATGTAGCGTTCCGGATCTATCTCATTACGTATATCCGGGTTGTTGACCATTTCGGTAATGGTCAATTCCAGATCTCCTGACATTCTTTCTACAATTTCATAATTTTCGGGATGGACGCTACTGTTGTCCAGCGGGTTGTGTCCGTTTACTATTCTGAGAAACCCGGCCGCCTGCTGGAAGGTCTTGGGGCCGATTCTCGGAACCCCTTTGACCTCCTCGAGATCTTCGATCTGACTGTTCTCCGTTCGGTACTGGACGAGGTTTTCGGCCAGCGTGGGACCGAGCCCCGATACGTAGGTGAGCAACTTCTCGCTGGCCGTATTGACGTTCACCCCGATCCGATTGACACACCTCTCCACGACCTCGGTCAGTCGTTTTTCCAGCAGGTTTTGATCTACGTCGTGCTGGTACTGGCCGACACCCAGCGCTTTTGGATCAATCTTGACCAGCTCGGCCAGCGGATCCTGCAGTCGTCTCCCGATGGAAATGGCACCTCTTACCGTGACGTCATAGTTCGGAAATTCATTGCGGCCGACCTCCGATGCGGAGTATACCGAAGCACCGTCCTCCCGGACCCTGACCACGGCTAAGGAGTCGGGCAGGTCCAGTCCCCTGACGAAGGACTCTGTCTCCCGGCTTGCAGTTCCGTCTCCGATGGCTATTGCTACGGGATCGTGGTCCTGGATAAACTCCCTTATGGTCTTTGTTGCCTCTTCCTTTTGATTTTGTGGCGGGTGAGGAAATATCGCTTCGTGGCCCAGCGGCTCCCCCTGGGAGTCCAGAGCCACAACCTTGCAGCCGCTTCTGAATCCGGGATCTATGGCCAGTACAGATTTCTGTCCCAGAGGTGGTGACATCAGAAGCTCCTCCAGGTTGTCCTCGAAGACCTTTACTGCCTCCCTGTCCGCCGTTTCCTTGATCTGGTTTCGCAGGTCGGTCTCCAGTGAGGGGCTCAGCAACCGAGAGTAACAGTCCTCCACGGCCAGTTCCACCTGTCCCTTGGAGACCGCGCTTCCCTCGATTACCAGTCCTTTTAGTTTCCGTAATGCCTGTTCTTTAGGTGGTCTGACCTTGACCCGCAGAGCTTCCTCTTTTTCGCCTCGAAATATCGCCAGAACTCTGTGGCTGGGGGCTTTCAGAGCGGGCTCTTCCAGGTCGTAATACTCCCGGTATTTTTCCTCGGCATCGGCGGAAGAATCCTTAAGCTCAGATTTTATGACCCCCTTCTCAAAAAAGAAATTCCTCATTCTTTCCCGTATCTCTTTATCCTCGTTTATGTTCTCCGCGATTATGTCCCGTGCGCCCTGAAGAGCCTCCTCCGGATTGTGAACCTCTTTTTCCTCGTCCACGTAGCTTTTGGCGACAACCTCGGGGTCCAGCCCCGGGCGCTGCTCCCCAATTGCCTCGGCCAGGGGCTCCAGTCCCTTTTCCCTGGCTTTTTCGCCTCTCGTGGACCGGCTGGGGCGGTACGGCAGGTAAATATCTTCCAGCTCGGAAATGCTGTTGGCCCGGTCGATTTCCTCCTGCAGTTCGTCGGTGAGTTCCCCCTGCTCCTCCAGCGAATTGACAATCGTTTCTCGACGACTCTGAAGCTTTTCGGCCTTTTCCAGCCCTTCCTGGATTTTCCCTATCTGCACCTCGTCAAGCGAACCCGTCTTTTCTTTCCGGTAGCGAGCTATAAACGGGATTGTATTGCCCTCGTCCAGCAACTTCTTGGTTGCCTGTACCTGGTCTTTTCCTATTTCGAGTTTTTCCGCTATTTCTTCAGTAGTTGTGTTGGTCAGTTTCATCGCCTCGATCTCTTTTGCTGTGAGATGGTAAAGGTGATTATAAACCACTTCCGCTACCGTTTCGAGCAGAAAAGGGGTCAGGCCTTAAATTTTGACGTACACAAAAAACTATAGGGATACAAAGGCTGACCCCGATCTATATCACTTGAAGAAAATCCGCCACAGGTTTCGCCCGATTTTTACATTTACTAACCGCTTGATTATTCTGACTGGATTTAGGCTTGCCAGAGTTTCGGCTGTGTTTGCACCACGTGCAAGTTTGTACAAAGTTCGAATCAGCTTTTTCATATTCTCACCCCCGGACCCTTACAAATATTATAGGACAGATGGACAGGCCAACCAACTGAAGCTGCCTACATATCAATTGTTTAGAGGCAAGTTGCCTTTTTACAGCACGGCTTTCCCTGTACGCTCCCTATATGGAAAGAAAAGATCGAAATGGACTTACTCATTCGTGGTGCGCTGGGACTTATTGCATCCTCATTCCTCAATTTATACGCTATTAGATAATGCCTCTGCTGTTCGATCGGAGGTATCGGCCTTCTATCTCAGCACAAGGTCAGCTTTTACGGAGGTGCAAGCGTGTCAGATTATAATAATTCCGTCGTCGAGACCATGTTAAACCACAAGTCGGTTCGAAATTACACCGACAGAGAACCCACTGATGAGACTGTAAAAACTGTTGTCCGTGCCGGACAGCAAGCTCCTTTCGTATCTCAGATGTATAGCGTCCTAATGACCAGGGAAGGAAGCCTTCCCTTTGGCGCTCCGCTACTTTTCACCATCTGCGTCGATATCCACAAACTCGAAAAAGTAATGGAGAAGCGAGATTGGCAGATCACGACCAACGATCTCTCTCTGCTGCTTTTTGGTATAGAGGATGCTTCGCTGATGGCGGAAAATATGGTGATCGCCGGTGAAAGCATGGGGCTGGGGAGCTGTTTTCTGGGAGAGGCCCCTTATTACGCCGCGAAAATAATCGAGGACTACGATCTGCCGGAAAAGGTATTCCCTCTGGTTCAACTGGCAATGGGCTATCCAGCGGAAGAGAAGCCCACTAGGCCCCGGTATCCGCTGGATTTCGTCCTGTTCGAGGACCAGTATCCGAACTTTGACGAAAAAGAACTGGAAGAGGCCATGGAGAAAATGGACGAGGGTTACATGGACCAGGATTATTACGAAGAAAACGACGCGAAGATACCACTGGAGGGAGATCAGGAAGACGATTATACCTACAAAAACTACGGCTGGACCGAACATATCTCGCGAAAGTGGGGGCAATGGCACCAGGACCCGGAGGAAATACTGGAACAATTCAGCAAGTGCGGCTTCGATATCCGTTGAGCCTTGCAGTTGCAGTAGAATCCCGCAGTTTTCCTGATCTTTGTAATACTCTGAGAGATCCTCTATGAAAGTTCGATTGTGTTTTAGTCTGTACTTCTGGTGATAGTCCTCGCCGGTGTGGAACCTGTTCAAGGGTTTCACCCTGGCAACTACTGATTTTCCCCCGCCTTCTTGAATTTCCAGTTCGGTTGTATTTCCAGGTGGGATATCAGGCCTTGAATCCAGCCAGTTCGAAAGTCAATGAAATCTAGAAAATATAATTCTGGAAAAGGTTAAACCGGGATATAATTAATAGTCAAATTTTATAAGGAGGAGCTAATGAAGAATAGGAGGAATCGAGCTGTCATGGTTTTACTGGTCATAGCAGCACTCGTTTTTACGGGTGTAAGTTCACTTGGAGCAACCTGGGAGCCGTTTGAATTCAGGGGAAACGAAAGCTACAGCTTTGAAGTTACCTGGGAGGGTTACGAAGGGGAAGAGAGCTCGATATACGAATTCCGAATTCTCGACGATAAGGACGAAGGATACACGGTTAGGTTTATTTCTGAAGCAAAATTGTCCTCATCGGACGAACTTACCGGCGACCTACTGTACGGCTCGTGGAGCGGCTACGGAGTCCCGATTGGGTATATGCTGGTTAACCCTGTGTACACGATGATGTTTGGAGAACTCGATCTAAAAGTAGGTGAGAGGATGAGTTTCTACGGTCAGGGCAAAATGGAGGTCGTCGGTACCGAAACGGTTGCAGGAAGAGAAGGTTTCCTTTGTCAATTAACTGGCGAAGAGGGCCTGATGGGCGAATGGGTAATCGATCCGGACCTCGCCCTCCCTTTTCTACCTGTAGATCACAGAACAGTCCGACTCCCCTTTACACCTGCCATGTCCTGGAGAATCTCGAATACATCAACTTTCTTTAATTATGAGCTAGCGTTATCGCCACAACCCAGTAATCTAGACAATAGCCGTACTGATAACACTCAAAAACATTCCCGATCCCTTAGGCCTTAGGGAAATAATAATCAGATAGACGATTCCGCTGCGATCTGGTTCATAGGGATGAGCGTCAATCCAAAAACCTGAACGTGGAAGCAATATTTCTGAAAACGACCCTTTCTCTACAGTCGAAACCGGGCGGTGGGGATTCAAAGACCCCGGGATTCACTGAGTGCAGGACGAAATCCAGGACGAACAGTCTGTCTCCTTTAAGGGTTGTATATTGTGTATGTTCGTAAATGTGCCCGGCGGCACCTTTCTCGAACTCTTTTTTACGGAACTCCCGGCCGTTGATGAAAACTTCCTTGTTGGCCTCTTCCTCTGAATTAGAGAGGGGTTCCCCGTCAGAGGCATTTTCTGCCTTTACCAGGAAAAACTTCTCCTGCAAAAGAGTTTCTCCGGCAACTGGTAGGTCTACCCTGACCTTCTTTCCTTCCTTACCACTGTAAGTATTCACCTGACCGGCGGGCGGATACCTGAACTCGAACCCACATTCCTCGCTCCTAAAAGTTTTCCATTCCGATAATTCTGAAGTGGGGAGGTTTGCCTTCTTTAAATTACAGGAGGTGCATCTCGACTCTTCAGCGCCCACTGTTATCCTTCCGGAAGTTAGTTTATTAGGGATATCGAAATGAGTGAACGAACCCCAACCCACGATCAGAAGGGTGATCGAAAATAAAATGAATAATCCCCAAATTCTGTCGGTCATTGTTTTCGCTATCTGAGTTACCTTCCAACCAATCGCTTCCGCGGCCGTCCTGGTTCCTTCTTCGAAATCTTTTAGTTCAATATCCAAATTGAATTCTTCCTTTACCCTGTCTCAAATTTTTCAGCGGCAGGATGTACTTTCCTCACTTCGGTAAAAAGTATCTCGTTAGAGGTTAAAACTCAATTAATTTTTGGCCTCTTGACAGAAATATTTCGTAGTTAGGGGGGTATTTCAGGTGGTAGGGGCCCGAATTCCCTCGCGCTCGGGCGAGTAGTAGGGGGTGAAGAATTTAGTTAACCTTGCTCCCTTGACTTCCTGGGCGAAGAGAGGTAACATACTGACCGTCAGTACAATACCGACGGTCAGTATGGAGGGATTATGCACGGTAAGAAAACGGCGGAAACCAGAGAAGAAGAATTGCTGAAGGCCGCAGGTGAACTGTTCCTTCAAAAGGGCTACGAGGATACTTCCGTCAACTCCATTGTGAAGTCCATAGGGGTTTCCAAAGGAACCTTCTATTACTATTTTGACTCCAAAGAGGACCTCGTAGATGATTTGGTGGAAAAGATCAGCGAGCCGATCTACCGTAAAATTGACGCGATAATCTCGGATGATTCGTTCTCCGCAGTGGAAAAATTAAACAGAATATTCACTGAGTCGACCCAGATTAAACTTGCTAACAAAGAGCAGGTACGAAGGATTTTCTCCCTAGTTTACAAACCCGAAAACCTGCAGCTCAGGAACAAAATTCAAAACCGTACGGTGGAGAAGTCTGCCAAAAAGACGGTGAAAATAATCAAGCAGGGAGTTGAGGAAGGAATACTTAATACGCAGTTTCCGGAAGAAGTCAGTCGCCTGATATTCTGGATGGGGATGGACCTGGGGGAGGAGATGGCGACCAGGCTTCTTGACCCGGAAGCCGAAGCAGTCACTGAGAAATACATCCGGGAGTACAGAGCCTACGAGAACGCAATCGAACGGGTGTTGGGTGCTCCCGAAGGCTCCATCGATTTCCTGGACGAAGAAGATTTGACGGAGTTCCTCTCGTATTTAAATAGAAGTGATATGTAGCGCAGCAGGAGATGAAAGGCTCGGGAGTCATCCAATTAGGAGGGGCTGAAAATGAACCAACCGATAATCGAAGCTAGAGGCTTAACCAAATTCTACGGGAAGCAGAGGGGAATTATTGATCTGGATTTTGATGTCAGCGAAGGAGAAGTGTTCGGGTACCTTGGGCCAAATGGGGCAGGGAAGACGACGACGATAAGAACTCTATTGGATCTAATTCGGCCCACTGCTGGCGAGGCAAGGATATTTAGAAAAGACGTCCGACTGGATGGAGAAGAAATCAGGAAGGATATCGGATACCTGCCCGGGGAACTGGCGCTGTTTGGTGATATGGCCGGTGAAGAGGTGTTGAGATACATCGGCAACATTAAAGGAGGAGTGGACTGGGACTACGGCCGGGAGCTCGCCGATCGACTGGAGGCGGATTTGAGTCAGGACGTATCAGAGCTTTCTTCTGGTAACAAACAAAAACTCGGCTTGATCCAGGCTTTTATGGGTAAGCCACGGTTGTTGATACTGGACGAGCCGACAAGTGGCCTAGATCCGCTAATGCAGCAAGAGTTCTTTCGGTTGATCGAGGAGGCCAGGGGGAACGGCCAGACGGTATTTGTCTCCTCCCATATTCTCCCTGTGGTTGAGAGAATATGCGACAGAGTGGGAATAATTCGTCAGGGAGAGCTGGTAGCAGTAGAGGAGGTAGAGGACCTTAAGGAAGGAACCCTCCGCAGCCTCGAAATTCAGTTTGCCCAACGGCCGCCCGAGGAGCAATTTACTAAGTTGCCCGGAGTAGAGGAAGTCAGCTTCGAGGACAGTCGGCTCCGGTGTAAGGTGGTGGGGAAGCTTGACGATCTGATAAAGGCGGCAGCCAGATACGAGGTTATCAACCTCATCAGCCACGAGCCGAATCTGGAAGAGATCTTTCTAAATTATTACGAAGGAGAAGAAGAGTTGGAGGGGGAAGGAGGGGAAATCAATGCTTAAAAACGTATTGGTTAAGACGTTAAGGGACAAAAGAAAGTCCTTCATCTGGTGGAGCGTAGGAGTTTTATTCCTGACCATCTGGTACAACACCATGTTTACGGCAATAGGAGATATAGACATGTCCGGTTTCAACCAGATGATGGAAAGCGAGCTTATGAAGGGATTATTCGGGGGAGCTTACGATCTCACGACTCCTGAAGGCTGGCTCGGGGTAGAATTACTTTCTTTGCTCGGACCTCTTGTGTTTATAGTGTTTGGGGTTTCGTTTGCCACCTCCACGCTGACCGGAGAAGAGGAAAAGGGAACGTTAAACCTCTTGCTGACCAATCCTATTACCAGGGTGTCGGTGTATCTCCAGAAGTTCTCCGCGATGACCGTAGGAACTCTGGCACTGGGACTGGTCTTCTGGATCGGTAATATCATCGGGACTTCAGCGGCAAATATGGACCTTTCGTTTCTTTCTCTGGCTGAAGTCACGTTTAGCCTGTTCCTGCTTGGACTTCTGTTTGGTACTTTTGCTCTTGCACTTGGTGGAGCGACGGGAAAAGGGGGGCTGAGCAAGGGAGTAGCCAGTGCCGTCGGTATAACCTCGTACTTGCTTAACTCCATGTCCGAGATCGTCGGAAGCCTTGAACCGTTCCGACCCGTCTCGGTCTTTCATTACTACGGAGGCGGCGACATCCTGAGGACTGGAATAGACTTTTTCGACGTTGGAATTTTGGTAGCGGGGACGGTTGCCTTATTTGCGATCGGGATGTACGGGTTCCAACGGCGGGACATTGGGACTTGATAATCTACAGGCCGAGCAGAGGTGCTCTGCAATCTACAAAGTTAATTGTCGATAGCTGGGGCTTCTCTCCTGTCGTAGATTCAAGTACTAAGTGCAACAATCGAATTTTCCCAGTTTCATAGTAGGTTTCATGTGGGACCAGTTGTGTTATTCTCGTCGTTTAAGCGCAAATACGGTAACCGCCAGAAAGCCGACCATAAAGGCGAAGAGAGCTAGAAATTGAGGCCAAACCATCTCGATACCCCAACCCTTCAACATGACGGCGCGGTTGGCTTTAACCACGTAAGATACGGGTATTAAATAAGAAGCAGGTCTCAGCCAGGTAGGAACCGCTTCCAGGGGCCAGAATATTCCGGATAACAGAAAAGCAGGAAGCACCACGAAAGGGATGAACTGGACAGCCTGGGATTCGCGCTTCGCAAAACTGGAGAGCAAAATTCCAAGCGACTGACAGACGATAGCAAGTAGAGCCGTTATCCCGAATGCCAGAAAGACGTTGCCGACTATGGTAATGTTGAAGACCAGGATCGCGATAACAAGCAGCAGCGCCGCCTGGACGACCCCGATTACACCAAAGGCGAAGGCATAGCCCGTCACTACCTCGCTCTCTCTCAGCGGAGTAACCAGCAGTCGATCGAGCGTTCCAGAAGTCCGTTCGCCTACGAAAGTAACGAGAGTCAGTACGGTTGCCAGCAGGTATACGACGAAAGCTATGATACCGGGAACGAAAAAGTCGATAAATTCGGCGTCCTCGGCGTAAACGGAGATCCTGTTAATCTGCACGGGAGGCTCGCGGCCGGCTTCCTCAATTGCTGCCGATAGAGCCGACTGAACGCTTTTCGCTGTAGCCCCGGCAACTTCCTGGTTGCTCTGATCGAGATAGAAATCTATATGTGTTGCTCCAACACCTCCGCCGCGGATGTTTTCTAAAACGTCCCTCGTGAAATTTTCGCCAAATACTAGCGCACCGTAAGCTTTACCTGACTTAATCATATTTCTGGCTTCGGCAGGGTTTTCGAGCTCCTTAACTTTTACAGCATCGTCTTTTTTTAGCTGTGAGACTATTTTATCCGATATAGGTTCTTCCGGTCCCATGCCGGAAGTTATTCCAGCAAGCGAGTCGTTATTGACTACCACCAGGTTGGCATTCTGAACGCTTCCGCTGAAGTCCAGCCCAAAGACGAACATGGCGAATATCGGCGCGATAAAGATGAAGGCGAGGGAGCGTTTGTCGTTTTTTAGATCGTGGAATATTTTTTTACTATGGCAAAGGTCCTCTTTAGGCTCATTTTTACTCCCCTTTGGTATACTTTAAAAATGCGTCTTCCAAAGAATCGGTTTCGGTGTCGTCCAGGAGTTTGGAGTGACTTCCCTCTGCGATAAGATTCCCTTTAGCCAGCATTCCTATCCTGTCGCAATTACGAGCTTCGTCCATGTAATGGGTCGAAATATCTTTGTTCAGTACGTAAGCCTGTCCTGACGTCGGTTTTAACAATCCGCATAACATCTTGATGGTCGTAGTTTTGCCCGCGCCGTTCGGTCCCAGAAATCCGTATATTGTGCTCCTTCTAATCGATAAGTTCAGGCCATCTACTGCTTTCAGTTTTCCGTACTTTTTTGTCAGGTCGGTGGTTTCAACCGCTCGAGACTGATCCGTAGCACCGTTTATCGTCATGCCCCCTCCTTTTGGAGACCATTAGAGCAAAAATGATTACTTTAGCCTTTGCCGTCTTCAGCTAAAATACCCGACATAATAAGGTCAAGAGTACGCTCGATCGTTTCTGTCGGATTTTCGTCACCCCGATCGTTCACTTCGAGCATGCCTTCGAATATGACGTAGAAGAAAAAAGATCCGAATATCACCCTTCGCAGAGTCTCGTTCTCGAATTCTTTTTTAAATTGTCCGAGTTCTTTTGCCCTGTCAAAAATCTTGTCAGAGACCCTGAGCATCTGGCTCCATACTTCCCTTCTAAAAGTCTCTCTGATCGACTTGTCTATCATAGTTTCCTGGATGATCACCTGCATTGCCGAACTGTGTTCGCGGAAGAACTCGACTCGTTCCTTCATGAGGTGGTAAAGAAATACCTGGGGAGGCCGGTCCTCCGCTTCGGCAAATACTTCGGGGATTGCCTTATTGACGCTGTAGTCTTTGAACTCCCTAATGGTCTTGTCGACTATCTCCCTCAGCAGGTCTTTCTTCGATCCGTAGTATTTAAATATGGTCCCTTCCGAAACCCCGGCCTTTCCCGCAATTTCCTTCGTTGTCGTTGGCGCGTAGCCCTTTTCCGAAATTATCTCGATCGTCGTATCCAGTATTTTTTGCTTTGTCTCTTCCGATTTTTTCATCATGTCTCGACCTCAATTGATGAGTAAGTACTCACTCATTTTATTGGAAAACTTTCAGACCGTCAATGCGTGAAATAACAAGTTCGGGTAAAGCACTATTGCTCTTTGAATGTGTTAGCGAGGTTCCTGAGATTTAAATATAACAGAACAGCCAGTACTATACTGACCGGAGCCGACACAGGAGGGCTGACGGTCGATGATAGAGCTTAAAGGATTGACCAAGTACTACGGCGATACGAGGGGTATAGAAGACGTCGATCTAAAAGTGAGCAAAGGAGAAATATTCGGATTTCTCGGCCCCAACGGTGCGGGAAAGACCACTACAATAAGGTTGCTGCTGGATCTGCTGCGCCCCACCGAGGGGCGTGCTTTCATCAACGGGTACGACTGCAACCGCGAAAGCGGCAAGGTAAAAGAGGAAGTAGAATATTTGCCAGGCAACTTTAGGCCTTACAGTTTCCTTACGGGACAGGAATACATAAAGTTCATGGGTGAGTTTTACGACGAGGATAAAGTGAACAAGGGTCTTGAGATCGCCGATTTTCTGGAACTGGATATATCCAGAAAGACCTCCGAGTACTCCTCGGGGATGAAACAAAAACTGGGGATCGTCCAGACCCTGTTGGCGGAGGCTCCATTAAATATCATGGACGAACCGACCTCGGGGCTTGATCCCATGATTCAGCAGAAGTTCTACAAGTTGCTTGAAGATGAGAAAAACTCGGGTGATACGATCTTTCTTTCCTCTCACATTCTCCCGGAAGTAGAAAGGATCTGCGATAGAGTCGGGATTATCAAAGAAGGAAAACTCGTAGAGGTCGATTCGGTCGAGAACCTAAAGGGCAAAAGATTCAAGATCGTAGAACTCTCCTACGAGTCGGCGCCGGGGGACGGATTCTTCGACAGAGAGGGTTTACAGCTGGTGGAATCCGAGGGAAAAAGGGCGAAGTTGAAAATTTTCGCTAATCTTGACGAAAACCTGCACCACCTGACTTCTATTCCGCTTGTCGATTTTGACGCCTACGACCCTCCACTTGAGGAAGTCTTTTTGAGCTACTACGGAGCTGATAACTTATGAAAAACTTCGCTCACTGGGCAAAATACCAGTTCAAATGGCAATTTAAAACCGCCCTGTCCTGGACAGTAATTCTCGGCTTGATGTCGGCTCTTATTGGCTGGGCCTATAAACCTTTCAGCGAATCCGGCTATTTCGAGATGTTTCAGGAACTACCTGATTACATAGTAAAGAGCTTTACGGGGGGTAACCGGCTGGCGGCAAGCCTCGGAGGATTTCTTTCCATGGAGTATTTTTCCTGGATGGGGCTTGCTTTCGCGTTCTTCACCTTTGTCGTCGGAGCCCGGGCCGTCGCGGGAGAAATCGAGGATGGCACGTACGATCCGCTGGTGCCAAAGCCCTTCTCCCGCCAGAGCTTTTTCTGGGGAAAGTACGTCGTTTACGCTGTTTACGCACTAGGCCTGGTTATGTTTAATTTCCTATTTCTGGGTATCGGTCTCAAGTTAGTTAATTCGGGGCTGGCTATTCTTACCTGGACCAAGCTATTTGTCTTAACGGCGCTGGCAGTGCTAACTTTTCTCGCTCTGTCCTTTTTGTTATCAGCCGTTTTTAACAGTTCGGAGATGGCAATGAAGACTGCGATAGGAATAGGGTTAGTCCAGTATCTGGTAAACATGATCGCGAACGCCGTCGGGAGACCCCTGTGGGCAAAGTGGACTGTCTTTCATCACGCCAGTACGGGGGAGATATTTAACAAAGGAAACCTGCCGCTGGGAAGCCTCCTGTTTCTGGGACTGGTCTGGTTTGTCTTCACCGTAGCGGCGGCGGTAATTTTTGAAAGAAAGGATATTAGCGAATGACCAGAAGAAGGCCACGCTACTAGATTTAGACTTTGCCCTGAATGTTTCATCTTGGAAACTCTTCTAAACACTTTAAACCACTAACAGCGGGTGATTCAGATGACGAAAGAAGAAGACAGTCAACTGGCAGATATACAGAAAAAGGTAATTGAGCTAAAAGATCTGGTGGAGTATCAGCCGGGAGCCGTTGTGAGCCGGACCCTGGTCGATAAAGATAAAGCAACCCTGACTCTGTTCGCGTTCGACAAAGACCAATCTCTGAGTGAACATACTTCGCCTCACAACGCAATTCTTCAGGTACTTGAAGGGTCAGCCAGGGTAACGATAGACGGTGAGGGCTACCAGCTAAAGAGCGGGGAGTCTATCGTCATGCCGGCAGACGTGCCTCACGGGGTCGAGGCCACCGCAAAGTTCAAGATGTTTTTGACCATGGTTAAGTAAGTAGCACCGACCCAGAACACATACCCAAATTCATTGCGGGGACCGATCCTAAAG
>JBKGZS010000044.1:0-12396 GCA_046543285.1 Candidatus Acetothermia bacterium
GGATAAGCCTCGTCCCGGTTTTTTTCGAAAGAACAAAAATTCCAAAGCGACTATGAACAGGGGTTGAGTGGTAACCAATACTACCGAACTTGCCACACTGGTATGGTCCAGTGATGTCACCCAGGCCCCAAAGTGAAGGCCCAGGGCCACTCCGGAGGCTACGATAAGCCAGACAGTTTTGCCTTTAATTTTCCCGAACTCTTTCCGCTTTTTGGAGCTTAGAAGAACGATTGGAGATAGGGCTAGGGTGGCGAAGAACATCCGGTAAAATGAAATAGCCAAGGGCTTGGCGTTGCTTAAACGGATGAAAATAGCGGCAAAAGAAACAGCAACAACCCCACAAGCCAGCACTACAAGAAGGCGGGCATTTCGGTAATTCATGATGGAATTATAGTCTCCGAGACGTGATTATAACCAAAGCTCAAGCGAGCGCCAAGGAAAAAGGTAGATAGATCAACGGGGGGTTTGGCGAGAAGAAGCGGGATGGAAACGCTTTTAGATATCTTCTACTTTGAATTCCCTGGTCATCATCCGATCTACCTCCTCTCCAGGTGTACTCTCCCCCTCGACAATCCGAGACAAGGCGCCGGTCAGAGGCATGTTAACCCCTCTCGATTCGGCTAGTTCGTCGATAACTCGGACGGAGTAAAGACCCTCGGCTACCATTTCCATCGACTTCTCAATTTCTTCTACCGATTCACCTCGGCCAATTCTAAGGCCCACCGATCGGTTTCTACTATGGTCGCTGGTACAAGTAGCGACCAAATCACCTATCCCCGCCAGTCCGAAGAAGGTAGATTTGGAGAGGTTTTGCTCCTCTCCAAAACGGACCATCTCGGCCAACCCACGGGAGATAAGTGCCCCAACAGTGTTATCGCCAAAACCCAACCCTTCCGAAATTCCTGTAGCAATGGCAATTACGTTTTTGATTATACCACAGTACTCTACCCCCTCCAGGTCTGCAGAGAGATAGACCCGAAACCTATCAGTAGAAATCTGTTCTTGTAGATACTCTCCTTGATCCAGGTTGCCAGCTAGCACAATTGCGGTTGGATAATCGCGGCCGACTTCCTCCGCGTGGCTAGGTCCTGAGAGAGTGAAAATTTGATTTGAATCAAACTCTTCACGCAATACCTGGGACATAGTTTCAAAGGTGTCCCTCTCGATTCCCTTAGCAAGATTTACAATATATCTAGGGGAGTCATCCACAGCTCCATGGGCCTTTCTGGCGACCTCTCGCATCGCAAAGGAGGGAACCGCGAAAAATACTGCTTCCGAATCAGCCAGAGCAAGAGTCAAATCCGCGGTGATGCCCAGATTTTCTTCCGGCAGATTGACACCAGGGAGATAATTCACGTTCTCACGCCTTTTCCGCAATTGTTCTGCGAGTGACGACCTCCTGGCCCAGAGCCAGGTTTCATGGCCAGCTCTTGCAATCAATCGAGAAAAAGCTGTGCCCCAGCTTCCCGCACCCACTACAGCTATGCGCATAAAAACTCATTCTCCTTTACCGAAAAATAATCAAAATAGCTTACCACGTGGAGCCTACCCCTTAAGCAAAGGGATGAAATTTTCCAGTTAGATTAATACCAACTAAATCTAGCGGACCTGAAAAAACCATGCAACATCTTAAATAGAACCGGGGTCAAACCTCGCCTATTCCAGATCACAGGGTGGAGAAGCTTTTTCGGTACCGTGGTCTTTTTCCCCTGCAGCTGAACTAGATTCAGAACCCTCCCCGGGGGGCTAACCTAGCACATACGAGATTTTTTCTCATAGATAATTACGAACTATTTAACCCTTCTAGACGGCCGTTAGACAACTTGAAAGCATACTTGAATTCCCGTACACTCTCCCCATTGTGCACCGGGGGGATCAACTGACCGTTCAAAAGCGTGCTGTAAGCAGGGCGCTTGAAAGGGACGAAAATTATATTGTGGTAAAGAATATTTCTTGAGAGCGGAGAGCTGTGAGCCAGACCAGCACGGTTGATAGATTCTGGGACAGGAGGAGATTAGATAATGACCGAGACCGAGGACAATTTAGGCACGGACGAAGGGACGGGGAGCCTGGAGCAACTACCAAAAGAAAAACGGGAGGCGCTGAACAGAATACGAACTGTTATTGGACATTCCAAAGGTATAGAAAACATGATCGAGGAAGAGCGTTACTGTATCGATATACTGAAACAGATAGCTGCAGTCCAGTCCTCTCTCTCCAAACTGGCAAACCTGCTGACCAGGGATCACATGAGTGTGTGTGTCAGCGAAGCAATTAAGGAGGGGGAAGGTGAAGAGAAAATCGAAGAACTCATGACCGTACTGAAATATCTCCGAAAAGCCTAAAATTACCCTCGCTCCCTACAAGGAACCTCGGAATAGTTTTTTCTTTCGCGGTTGCTTTATAGTACAGTTTTCTCAGATGCTAGCCATCAAGTATCAAAAGAGATTTCCATCATTTTAAACGTTCCTGCCAGGTCGTCCTCGAAAGTCACGAAGGGTTGCCCAGACAGAAACACTTGAAGCATTAATTCACCTGAGGAGGTATGATGGAGTACCTACAGAAGAGCGTTATCGTATCCGGGTTGATTGTGCTTTTGATATTGCTCTCCGGAGTTGCAATTGCTCAGCAGGGCTCTGAAGAAGTGAAACCCGTGGTAGTGGCAACCGTAAACGGGGAGAAAATTACCGAACAAGAATTATTTCGGGCTTCCCAGCTACAGTCAATTGTTATGACCCTCTATCAACAACATAGGTCTTTTTATCAGTTTCTGGTGACCACCGAGGAAGGGGGAAAACTTCTTGAAGAATATCGCAATTACGTACTAGATGGGCTGATCGACCAACAACTGATGAGACAAAAAGCTGAGGAGGAAGGCATCGAGGTGCCGGAACAAGATATCCAGGCGCAAGTAGATCAAATTGTGGAAAGTAGCCAGGAATTTGAGGACCGGGAAGATCTTGAAGAATATCTGGAAGAAAATCAAAAACTAAGCCTTCAAAGCCTGAAGTCCTCCATTGAACGCGACCTGAAAGTGCAGAAGTTGCAGCAGGAAGTAGTGGAAAAGGTCAGCGTGAATGAGGAAGAAATTGAGACCTTTTATCAAGAAAACAAGGAAAACTACACGGATCAGGAAGGCAACCCCAGTCAACTAGCAGAAGTTGAGGATCAAATACAAGATATCCTCCTTTCGAAAAAACAAAACGAGGCAGTCAGCAAATGGCTACAGGAAATGCGAGAAGAAGCCGACATCACAAAGAACCCAGAAAAGCTTTGAACGGAACTTGGAAGGCAAAACCATATACAATAGCCCTGGAATTTGATATCATTTTCAACCATCTTATACTAAACGTGCAAGAAACAGGATCAACTCTCCAGAGATATAGGGGGGAAATTATGCTGGGCCGAAAAAAGCTGTTGGAGCTATCTCTCGTTGTTGGTTTTTTTCTTTTGCTTAAATCCCAAATTGCTTACGCGTACATTGATCCCGGAATCGGGAGTTTTTTCTTTCAGCTATTGATCGCCGGGTTGGTGGGGGCCTCCTTCCTTATTAAAGTGTTCTGGAGGCAGATCCGAAGATTCTTTCTCAAATATGTATTGAGAAGACAGGTCGAAAACGAAAACAAAGACCAAGATGAATGACCGGGCTGAAATCGTACCCAGCTCTTTTCGAGATCCCAGCGGCTTTCTATTTCGGCGCAAGGGCTCCCTTTACCGACAGGTAAATCACAGCTATAAAGAACAGTATCGGAAATTAATGAACTCGGGGCTGTACGAAGAATTGGTCTCTGAGGGCTTGCTGTTAAAGCACGAGGAAGTAAACGTCGACCATCCCACCCCAACTCGCGCCCAAGCCTACAAAGTGATAAAACCGGAATACTTGTCCTTCATATCCTACCCCTACGAGTGGTGTTTCACTCAGTTGAAAGAAGCCGCATTGACGACACTCAAAATCCAAAAGAAGGCATTTGATTTCGGAATGGTCCTTAAAGACGCGAGCGCTTATAACATCCAGTTCCGGGGCTGTAATCCCGTTCATATTGACACTCTTTCCTTCGAGAAGTACCAGGAGGGAGAACCCTGGGTGGCTTACCGCCAATTTTGTCGACATTTCCTGGCCCCGTTGGCGATAATGGCCTATATCGACGCCAAGTTGAACCGATTGTCAAGAATATTTATCGACGGGATTCCCCTTGAGCTAGCAAGTTCTCTATTGCCTTGGAATAGCCGGTTCAGGTTCACCCTCCTTTCGCACATACACCTGCATGCGAGAAGCCAGAGTCATTTCGCCGATCAAAATTCCAGCCCAGAAGCAGCCCACCAAACCGAACGGGAAATGAACACCACCTCCTTTCGAGGGTTGATCGACAGTTTGGAGTCCGCTATTAGTAACCTCTCCTGGAAATCAAAGGACACTCTTTGGAGCAACTATTACGGTGGGAGCAGCAACTATTCCTCTCAGGCCTTGGAACATAAACAAGAAGTTGTGAGCCAGTTTCTCGACGAAAAAGACCCCGTAGAAGTATGGGATTTGGGAGCCAATGTGGGCCTCTTCAGCCGGATTTCGGCCGAGAAAGGGGCTAGAACTATCTCTTTCGATCTGGATCCAGCGTGTGTCGAAACCAACTATCTAAAAAGCCGAGAGAACTCACAACTAAACATCTTACCCCTGGTCTTGGACCTGACCAACCCCAGCCCGGGCATCGGGTGGAAAAACGAGGAGAGGTTATCATTGAAAGAACGAGGTCCAGCGGATACGGCTTTAGCTCTGGCCCTAATCCACCATCTGGCAATATCCAACAATACCCCATTCACCAAAATCGCAAGCTTTTTGGCTGAGCTATGCAACTCGCTAATAGTGGAGTTTGTGCCCAAGAAAGATCCTCAAGCTCAGAAGTTGCTCGCCAGCCGAGAAGATGTATTTTCCGACTACACGAGAGAAAACTTCGAAACAGCTTTCAAGGATTATTTTTGCATATCCGGGCAGGAGAAACTTAGGGATTCAGATCGCAGTATATATCTGATGGAGAAGAGTTAATCGATGCAAAACCGGCCGTTGCTTCACCCCTTTTTATTTGCAATTTACCCGGTGCTCCTCCTCTTTACCCAGAACATCACTCACGCGCGTTTATCAGCCACTATTGTGCCGCTAATTGCTACTCTGACCATGGCCGGGGCCCTGCTCGGCCTGTTAAACTGGAAAATAAAAGATCTCCCAAAGGCTGCTGTCCTGACCTCGATTTCCCTAGCTTTTTTCTTTTCCTATGGTTTCATTCACCGGGGTGTAAAGATCCTCATCCCCGTCGGTCACGGGTATTTACTTTCTATATTCTGTCTAGTCTATGCCGCAATAGTTTATCTGATCTTGAGAAAGTCCGGCCCTTTAAATACTCTGACCAGGTTTTTGAACATCGTAATCACGACGCTGATCGGGATTAGTTTACTAACGGTAACTCAGCCCATTTTCAGCCTGGCCAGTTTTCAGTCGGCGGTTGAATACCAGCCAAAAGAGGCCATTACCTCTGAGAGGGCAGGTGAGGGTACTACGAAGCGAGATATCTACTACATCGTTCTTGAAAGATACGGAGCAGCAGAAACCCTGGAAGAGGTTTACGGCTTTGATAACAAAGAGTTCCTCGCTTACCTCGAAGACAAAGGATTCTACGTGGCATCTCGAAGCCGGGCTAACTACCTTAAGACTGGTCACTCGCTGGCAAGTTCTCTCAATATGCAATATATCAATTACCTGTCCGATGAAGTGAAAATGACAGACAACTGGAGGCCAACGTTCGAAATGCTGAAAGACCATAAGGTTCAGGAATTTCTAAAAGATCAGGGGTACGAATTCATTCACTTTGGAGGGTGGTGGGAACCCACTCGCACAAACGAATATGCCGATCTGAGCTCAAGCTTTGGAGCCATTTCCGAATTCTCGGCTTCACTGGCCAAAATTACCGCTGCCTATCCCATACTCTCGTTCCTAAAACTTGGCCCGTTCAGTCGATATGCAAATTACGGAAGAGAAATAGAAAAATTGGACAGACTGACTAACATAGCGGAGCGAAAAAAACCAACTTTTACCTTCGTCCATTCCTTCGTTACTCACGAACCCTTCCTAGTCGACAGAGAAGGTCAGTTTTTACCTGAAAAGAAAGCAGGGCACAGATCTGAAGAAGAAAAGTATATAGAGGCGGTCCAGTTTGTAAACGGGAAATTGCGCACGGTAATTGAAGAGTTACTTTCGAGCTACGATGCCAACGAGAATCATCCAATCATCATCATCCAAGCAGACGAGGGCCCACCCCCAAAAAGGTACCGGGAAGACGAAAAACACTTTGACTGGCGAGAAGCTAGCAAAGAAGAGCTACAGGAGAAGATGAGAATATTAAATGCCTATTATTTGCCGGCCTTGGAAGAAAGCCCTCTCTACAGCTCCATAACTCCAGTAAATTCTTTCCGATTGATCTTCAAGGAATACTTTAACGTGGAAATTGATCTGCTTCCGGACAAAAGTTATATCTTTCGCGACGGTAAAAATATTTACGATTTCTATGACGTGACCGAGCAGATTCAATACCAGGAGGACCAAGTCAATTAAAGGGGCTTTACTTCCCTCAATCCTTTCCTGATTAGGAGAACCCGGGGGACAGATTCGGGTCGGGCACCGAGAGTTACAATTCTACTTCTAAACCCAGGTCTCGCCTCGAGGCCTGACGGAAGGCCAGAATTGCAATGACCGTGTCCTGTACACCGACCCCCGTCAGATCACAGACTGTCAATTGATCCGGTGTGGTCCGGCCAGGTGTTCGGCCCGAAGTAATTTCACCCAGTTCCACTAGTGGGTGATCCTCCTCAAGGACCCCCTCAGCTAAAGCGTGATGTAGTTCACCCAACCGAAAACACTGCGATT
Source organism: Candidatus Acetothermia bacterium (assembly GCA_046543285.1). Classification (GTDB taxonomy): domain Bacteria; phylum Bipolaricaulota; class Bipolaricaulia; order M55B111; family M55B111; genus JBKGZS01. The sequence continues at coordinate 6,911 of JBKGZS010000044.1, forward strand.
TCCTGTCACATACTATATAGTCGGCCTCGCAGAAAACTCCGGGATATAGTTCGTTTTTCTCTTCGGTATCCGAGCCCATGGCTGTGATATGCATTCCGGGGTCCAACCATTCGGGCTTCAGATAGGGCTCCCTGGCTGGAGTAGCCGTGACCACAAACTCGCTCTCTTTAACTACCTCTTTGGCGCCTGTTGCTTTTATGATCTCACAGCCCAACTCTTCCCGCATTTCTTCAGAGAATCTGGCAACGTTCTCCGAGTTTCTACTATAAACTAAAACTCGTTGGAAATCCCGAACCTTTCCTAAAGCTCTTATCTGATAGCGGGCCTGGACGCCGGAACCAATCACGCCGGCCACCCCTATCTCTTCCGGGGCGAGATGGGAAGCAGCCACGGCTCCCGCCGCAGCGGTTCTGAGATTGGTCAGGTAACCGTTGTCCAGAAGAACTGCCTGGGGAAAACCGGTTTCTGCACTCACCAGTACCATCATTCCACTGCCCGTCGGAAGCCCTTTCTCGGCATTCTTGAAAAATCCCGAGGCCAGCTTCACGGCAAAGCTATCGTAGCCTTCGATATGAGCAGATTTTACGTCAACTTCACCCTGACTCTCGGGTACTTCGACCATCATGATCGGGGGCAAGTGAACTGTGGAATCTTCGAGGCGCGTAAATCCTTCCTCCACGGCTTTAATGGCCTGTCGATTAAGGGTCACTGATTGTCGAATATCGTCTTCAGTCAGAACGACCACTTTCAAAGTTCCACCCCCCAGTGGTCCAGCGGAAACTAAGATATCTCGCGAACATATCGGGCAATGCGATCCAGTCCAGTTCGAACCTCTGATTCGGGCAATCCGTAACTGATCCGGAGATATCTGTCCTCCACCCCAAAGTGTTTACCGGCAACGATAAGCACGCTTTTCTCATCAATGAGCCCTTTGACCAATTCGATAGCGGGAAAGTCGGCGTGAAGGGAAGGAAAACCAAACGCCCCGGCCTGAGGCTCGACAAGAGAAAAAATGTCACCGTGCGACTCTACCCAATCGCGAAACAACGAATAACCATCCCTGACATGGTCTCGAGTCCGTTCGATCAGGAAAGGTCTAACATCAGAAGACAGGGCCAGAGCGGCCAGTTTGTTGGAAAGCACGGAGGCACTGATAGTAGTGTAGGCCTTTTGACCTTCTATCTCGTCCATGATCTCTCCAGGGGCCACGACCCAACCGATCCTGAGACCTGGCAAGCCATAAGCTTTGCTCAAGCTGTTGTTGGCAATCACCCTGTCATAACGGTTCCAAAACGAAGGGGTTTCATTCTCCCGCTCCCTTTCCGCCCCGCTGTACACCTCGTCACATAACAACCACGCGCCTACTGAATCTGCAATCTCGACGATCTCATCCATTTCATCTTCAGTGAGAATATAGCCCGTTGGGTTGTTGGGGTTACAGACCGCGATACACTTCGTATCCTCGGTCACTTTCTCCGCCAGCTCATCGAGATCTGGCTTCCACCCCTTCTCTTCCTCCAGGTGAAATGTCTTAACCTCTACCCCAAAATTATGACCCAACCCATATATCTGCATGTAGTTGGGAATCATGAAAACCATCTCGTCGCCGGGGTTGAGAAGTGCCTGGAAGACGTTGAAGTTGGCCTCGGCACAACCGACGGTAACTGAAACATTATCGACTGTAGATTCAGCATAGAGTCTAGTTATTGCCTCCCGGAGTTCCAGTATCCCGTTGGTCTGGCAGTAATCTAGTTGAGTTGACAAAAATTTTTCAGGGCTCTCACCGGCTTTTTGAAGAAGTTCAGCAACCGTTAGGGGGTCGACTCCGCTCTCGGAGAGGTTATATTCGACAACGTTTTCCCATTTGGACTGCAAATCTTCCATCTCGAAACGCTGGAATTGATCGGAAAAGGTCTGTTCTGATGACGCCTCGCTCATAAATTACCTCCTGGCTAAGCGGTGTTTTTGGGCTTATCAATAATTGATCCCCACAGTTGTGCAACCGGTGGGACAGGTTTCTGAAAAGAAATTGTTTCCGTTCTACTTGACGTTTCCGCGCATCTTCGGATCCAAGATGTCACGCAATCCGTCGCCTAAAAGGTTAAACCCCAGTACCACAAACATTATCGCCAGCCCCGGGAAGGTGGAAAACCACCAGGCGTTCCTCAAATAATTCCTGCCGGCGCTGAGCATTGCACCCCAATCAGGGGTAGGTGGCTGTGCTCCGAGACCCAGGAAACTCAAAGCGGCAGCTGATAGAATTGCAGTAGCCAATCTCAACGTGGAAAGTACCAGGATGGGAGCTAAGCAATTGGGTAGTACGTGTTTGAAGATTATTTTGAGATCCCCTGCTCCCAGAGCTTTGGCCGCCTCGATAAATTGCTCTTCCCTCAGCGAAAGGGTAGATCCCCGAACAACTCTGGTGAACATGGGCACGGACCATATGCCTATGGCGACCATGACATTAAACAAACCCGGGCCCAGTACTGCAACCACAACCAAAGCCAGGAGTATTCCTGGAAAAGACATCATGACATCAATCAGCCGCATGATAAACTCACCAGGAACGCCACCAAAATAGCCAGCAATCAACCCCAAAGGGACCCCGATTCCTAACCCGATACCTACGGAAATCAACCCGACCTGCAACGAAATCCTCGATCCGAAAATCACCCTGCTCAACAGGTCCCTTCCGTGTCCATCGGTACCCAGAGGATTCTCTAGTGAAGGAGGTTTCAGGCGATTAAGAAGATTTTGTTCAAAAGGATTATGCGGTGCAATATGTGGCGCGGCAACTGCGACTATCACGGTTATGAAAATAACAGCAAGCCCGAAGGCGGCATTCTTATTTGTAAATAATCTTTTCAACAACTTAAACTTCATTATCAAATAGAACCCCTGTGGCGGAACGGTTGCCGCCGACTGAAAGATCAGGAATAGCGAATCCTCGGATCGAGTACAGCGTACGTCAAATCAACTATCAAGTTAACAAAAGCGAAGGAAAGGGCGAGCATAAGAATTGCGCCCTGCACAGCAGGGAAATCTCTAGCAAAAACCGAGTTGATAATCAATCTCCCGATACCCGGCCAGGCAAAAACTGTTTCAATCACTACCGTGCCCCCCAGTAGATAACCAAACTGCATGCCTGCCATGGTGATTATGGGGATAAAGGCATTTTTCAGGGCGTGGCGGTATATAACGTACCGTTCACCTAGACCCTTTGATCGAGCAGTTTTTATATATTCCTCGTTTAATATTTCGAGCATGCTGGACCGGATCAAGCGTACCAGATAGGCTGCTGACCCAATTCCCAGAGTAACTGCGGGCAAGATCAAATGCCGCAGCCAGTCCAGGGTAAAGGGGTCCCCTCTGCCCGAAACAGGCAACCAGCCCAAAACCAGCGAGAAGAGAAACATCAGCATCAATCCCCGCCAGAAGCTGGGCATAGATACGCCAAAAAGTGCGCCGATCATGGTTAAATTGTCAATGAAGGTATTGTGATGAGTGGCAGCAATCACTCCCCCAACTATGGAAATTATAAGAGCAATCAACATGCCCGAAACGGCCAGCTCGAAGGTGGCAGGATATCTGCTGAACAGCTGTTGAATGACAGGCCGGCCTGTACGTATCGAAACTCCGAAATCTCCCTGAAAAAGACCCTTCATGTAGTCCAGATACTGGATATACAGAGGCCTGTTTAAACCTAGCCTCTCAGACATCAACTTCACGTCTTCCGCGGAGGCGTCTATTCCGGCCATTATTCTGGCAGGATTTCCGGGGACCATGTGAATCATAAAGAAGACAATTACCGTCACTGCCAGCCCCACGAGAAACAGAACTAAGAGCCGGCGAATGGCATAGGACAACATTTGACTATACTTCGCTCCCAGTTGGAAACTTGTTTAAAGGGGGGTAGCCGCCGGCGAAATAACCTAAGTAACCGGGCCAGCTACCCCAACTTAAATTCTTAGCTTTCTTTGTAGGCTTGGAGAAGATCGAGCGATCTGGAGGCAGTGTATCTATAATCTTTAAGATCCTTATTGTGGGCAACTATGCCCAAGTGGTTGTAGAGGGAGATGAAATGAGCATCCTCCATGTAGGCTTCCTGGGCCTCCGCGTAGATCTCTTTCCGTTGTTCCTGATCGAAAGTACGCGTTCCCTGCTCTAGCAGTTCGTCCAACTCGGAATTGGAATAATTGAAGTAGTTCGACCTACCGCCGGTTTTAACCATGGGGTTGATAAATTTTGCCGGTTCAAAGGTGCTCTGCATCCAACCCAGGAAAACCATTTCGAATTCTTCAGCAAACAGGTTATCAATAAAGCCGCCCCACTCCAGGACTTCCGTCTTTGCCTCCACTCCAAGATCTTCCCAGTTGTGGGTCACGGCTTCGCATATTTCCTTGTCTCTGAGATATCGACCATCCGGAGACATAATTGTAAAAGATAGTTCCATGTCACCCTTCTCCCTTACTCCATCTCCGTCTTCGTCGACCCAGCCTGCTTCATCCAGTAGCCGGGCGGCTTTTTCCATGTCGAACCCATATTTGGGGACGTCCTCGTTATAGGCCCAGCTTTCCACGGGAACTATGCTCTTCCCGGGTACGGCCACCCCTTGAAGCAGGGCTTCGTGAATAGTATCGGAGTCTACACCATAGGCAAGAGCTTTTCGCACCTGCTTATCTTCGAATACATCCCGGCCGAGATTGAACCATAAGCCCCGGATACTGGGATAAGGAGACTTCTGAAGGCTGATATCACTGTGTTGCTCCAGGCCTTCCAATTGCTCCGGGGGCACTCTGAATATCAAGTCCACTCCGCCACTTTCCAGTTCTGCTATTCGCGACTGCAGTTCCGGTATCGGCTTAAATACCACCTCTTCCAATTTTGGAGCTCCGTCCCAGTAGTCCTCGTTTTTCAATAGCCTAACATGACTTGCCTGCTTGTATTCGTCAAACTCGAATGGTCCGGTACCAACTGGATTCAGGGCCACGTCCTCACCGTACTTCTCCACCGAGGCGGGGCTAATAATCATGGTGGCGTTATCAATTATGTAGAGATCGATGAAAGCGGCATTGGGCGCTGTCAACTCGAACCGAATCGTGTAATCGTCAACGACCTCGATGTCCTCAATGACCTCACTGTACTTCTCTCTCGCAGAGGAAGCCTCGTCCGGATCCAAAATCCGTTCAAAATTGAATTTCACTGCCTCAGCATCAAATTCCGTCCCGTCGTGAAATTTGACGTCCTCTCGCAAATAAAAAGTTATCTCGTCCCCCTCTTCTGAAAATTCCCAGGACTTTGCAAGTTCCGGAACGACTTCACCGCTGTAATCGTAGGTAGCCAAGTGATCACAAATGAGATCAGCCACCCGGCTGCTGGGTGCATCCATGATATGGATGGGGTCAAGCTTCTTGACATCCGAGGGGTTGGCAATGCGAAGTGTATCGGAATCACTCGCAGCATAACAGGTCCCAACGGACAAAAGA
>JBKGZS010000045.1:0-12379 GCA_046543285.1 Candidatus Acetothermia bacterium
GTTTCCCCGTTTTCAAGATGAGGCGGGGACTAGTGGCCATGTTCCTGTTGGCAGTATCGGAGATTATTCGGATCGCGTTTATAAACGAACGCTGGTTGACGAATGGTGTCTGGGGAATTAGGGGAATCCCCAAGCCATTTATTAATTACGTGGGTCCTGCTAATTATAATCACTTTTACCCGGGGTTGACTTTGTTCATTTTGGCCCTGGTTTATTTTGCGGTGGAAAGAGCGGAAAACTCATCCTGGGGCAGGGTTTTGAGATCCATAGGGGAAAACGAGCTCCTGGCAGCCGGTTTCGGAAAAAACGTCTGGAAATACAAAATGCAGTCTTTCGTTATCAGTGCCTCTATTGCCGGGATTGCGGGCTCTCTATATGCTCATTACGCTTCTTATATAGATCCGACGGCATTTAGACCCTGGATGGCCACCTTTATCGTCTGGTTGATGGTCATTGTGGGAGGGACTGGTAACAAGCGAGGGGTAATTCTGGGTAGTTTCGCGGTTTGGGGTGTCTGGATTTTCAGTGTAAACGTGGCGAATCTCGCTCCATTTACTCTCACTACCGTGGGGTACGTGAGAATGCTAGTCACCGGGATCCTCTTGTGGGCGGTGTTGGTCACCAGGCCCCAAGGGCTCCTTGGCCAACCTGAAGCTATTTCTGCCATTACCGACGAAAATGAGGCGGGTTAAAGTCTGTTAAATTTCTTGCACTTTCCCCTCAAAGAAGTGGTAGAGACTTTCTCCTTGACCGACCGCGACGCCCTACCTGATCCTGTTCGGGAAAGTTCAGATTATTTTCCAAGAAGTGTTTGCTCTATTTGCTCCGTAGCCTCTTTCAGGTCAGCAAGTTCTCTTACGTAAGCGATTCGCAAATGGCCGGGGGCACCGAAGGCGGAGCCGGGGATGGTCACCACCCCTGCTCTGTCAAGTAGAAAACGGGCCAAATCGAAGTCGCTGTCGACATTCTCCCCGTTGAGCAATTCGATTAGTCCGTTCACGTTGGGGAACAAATAAAAACTACCGGGAGGTTTAGGGCACTCTATCCCTTGTAGGTCGTCAAGTTTACCAGCCAGAAAGTCCCTCCTTTGCCGGAAATCCTCTCTGCGATTTGAGGGAAGGGTCAGGGTATTTGCCAAAACGTGTTTTGCGTGGTATTGAGCGACACTTGATGGGTTGGAGGTAAAGTGACTCTGAAATCTCGTTACGTTGTCGGCTAATTGCTCATTTGAGATAAGGTAACCCAACCTCCACCCGGTCATGGCAAAGTTTTTAGAAAAGGAGCCGACAACTACCACTTCCCCCGCCCCACGATCGGGTTGGGCAAAGCTCCAGTGGCCTTCCTCGGTATAGTTGTAGCCATCGTAGCATTCGTCGGAGATTACGGTAATACCCATCTGTTGGGCCCAACTAATTATTTTCTTCCCCTCGCTGGCACCATAGATCCCGCCTGTTGGGTTGGAGGGAGAGTTCAGTATTACAGCTACCGTATTTTCCCTACGAGATGCCTCCAGCTGGCGGACGGACGGCAGAAAATTGGTAGCAGGTGATCCTTCCACTGGAACAGGTTTGCCGCCGGCCAGTTTCACCTGTTCCGGATAACTAACCCAGTAAGGTTTTGGGATCAGCACAGTTTCCCCGGGTTTCAGGAGAGTTTGTAGCGTTTCAAAGAGGGCAGCCTTTGCTCCGCTGGTTAGAACTATCTGCTGGGGATCGATTGAACGCTGGTATAGTTTACGGTAGCGGTTTACAAGGCCCTTTTTCAGCTCAGGAAGGCCATCCACGGAAGTATAGTTTCCAGGATCTTCCGCGATGGCTCCTGCGTTTTGGTCAGTGGGGGTTAGTTGGAGATCAAATTGGGGATCTCCTGCGCCCAAATTAACCAAGTTGACGCCCCTGCGGGCTAACTCCTGGGCCCGGTCGTGTATTTCCTGGGTAGTGGATAACTGAAGATCATGAATCCGTGTCGATAGTTCAGTCATCTTTGTTACCCCCGGTGCGGTTGACCAGATATTCCAATCCCTGCAGGTAGCTTTGCGGTCCTTTGCCCATGATCTGCTTAATGCACACTGGCTGAATTACGGACCGGGAACGAAACGATTCGCGAGCTTCGATGTCGGATAGATGGACTTCTACAGCTGGTGGCTGTATTGCCTTCAGGGCATCCCGGATGGCATAGCTATAATGAGTGAAAGCTCCGGGGTTTATAAGTATTCCGTCTACGGAAGAACGATAGCGGTGGAGCACATCGATGATCTCACCCTCGTGGTTGGATTGCTGAAAAATCAACTTCACCGGGCGGGGCATTTCTTCCGCTCGAGAACGAATCTGCTCCTCTATTTCCCTCCAAGACATAACTCCATAAACATCCTGTTCTCGCTCTCCCAGCAAGTTTAGATTAGGACCGTTGATCACCGATATCAGAATCGACATCCCTTTGTACCTCCTTAATAAAATCTATGGCCTGCACCACTTCATCCGAATTGATTTTCTCAACCCGCGCCTTCCTGCCTGGTTCCCTTAATAAAACTGAACGGAGTTCTTGTTTTCGGTTCTTCTTATCCGATTGGACGAACTTCAAAACCTTTTCAGGTGTGAGTTGGCCCGGAAGGGCGGGGAGAACCGGGGCGCGCAGCGACCTAACGATCTCCGAGAGGCCCTCCCGGGATAGGTACCCTCTCTGGAAAGAGATCCAGGACTCTCCGATCATTCCCCACAGAACAGCTTCGCCATGTTTGAGCTCAGATAGGTCGGCAATAGATTCAATTCCGTGACCTATAGTGTGTCCGAAATTCAGGATCTGCCGGATCCCTCGATCCTTTTCGTCCTGGCTGACCACCTGGGCTTTAATCTGACAGCAACGAAAAATTGTTTCCCCCAACTCAGCTGAATTCTGGGTTTCGATTAGGCTTTCGTAAGACCCTGTAACCTTTTTGAAGAGCGGGTAATCCCTTATCAATCCGTATTTTGCGATCTCCCCGTAGCCCCCGCGCAGGTCTGCTTCGGAAAGAGTCCTTAATACAGAAGGGTCAATTGCCACAAATACAGGCTGGTAAAAAGCGCCTACCAAATTTTTCCCCCCAGCCAGATTGATGGCCGTTTTACCCCCCACACTGCTGTCGACCTGGGCCAGGAGCGTAGTCGGGACCTGTACGTACCTTACGCCCCGCAGATAAGTGGCTGCGACAAACCCGGCCAGGTCTCCTACAACCCCCCCACCTAGGGCAATGATTGTACCGTCGCGACGGACTCCATGTTCGAGAAGGGATCGGTATAGACTTTCTGCGCGAGACAATGATTTTGAACTCTCTCCGGCAGGCACACTCAATATGAGAGGTTCTTTTCCGACTTCAGTCAGCCGTCGCTTTACTTCCTCCGCATATAGTTCCTCTACATTGTGGTCGGTGATTATGACTGATTTTCCTGGACCGGAGACTTCTACCAATCTTCGGGCCTGCTGTTTTAGGAACCCTCGCTCGATTTCGATCCGATAACTTCGAGGGCCTAGTTCAACCTCAAGAGTTTTCATGATTCACCAGCCTGGTTTTGATTTCCTGAGCTAGCCTCTCGGGGCTTTTCCCTTCGGCAGTAACAAGGAGGTCAGATTCCAGGTAGCGAGACTCGCGTTTGGACATGAGGTCTTGAACCTTTTTGATTCGTTCGGAGTGAGTCAAATCGGAGAGGAGCGGCCTGTGTTCCGCATCTCCGACTCTCCTCACTGCGGTTTCCGGTTCTACCTGCAGGTAACAGGAAGTCCCCGTGTTTTGAATTCTGGTCCAGTTGCGGTCGTCCATCGGGAGGCCGCCCCCTAGAGCGATCACCCCATATCCTCTTGTTATAGCCTGATGTAGCGCCTCCCTTTCATATTTTCGGAATACCGACTCGCCCCGCTCTCGAAAGATGGTGGGAATCTTCATATCCGTAAGTTTCTCGACCAAATTGTCAGTATCAAGCCAGTTGCAATCCAGCTCCTCTGCCAGAAGGGGAGCTACTGTAGACTTTCCGGAGGCCATGAAGCCTATGAGGAAAACCCGAGCCTCGTTCGTATTGTGGCCCCTACTGGCCATGAATTTCCCGCGCCTTTTTCCTTTGACGCTTCACGGCATGAAGCATGTCGTCCAGGTGGGCCCCGCCCAAATCTTCCCTCATGGTGTCAGTCACGGCCAGTGCCACTTCCGATTCCGCGACGATGGAAGCTGCCGGAACTGCACAGACGTCCGAGCGTTCTTTGGAGGCCTGTGCTTCTTCTCCGGTTTCCAAATCGACTGAGTGAAGGGGTTTTCCAAGGGTGGGAATGGGTTTCATGGTAGCCCTAATTTCTATTGGTTCTCCGTTGGTGATTCCACCCTCCAGACCTCCGGCATTGTTTGATTTTCGATAGAAACCACTGGAGGAATCAGAAAAAATTTCGTCATGAACCTCCGACCCAGGTTTCTCCCCTGCTTCCCGACCCAGTCCGATTTCCACAGATTTGATCGCGGGGATGCTCATCACCCGACCCGCCAGGATGGAGTCCAGTTTGCTGTCCCATTGGACGTAACTTCCTAAGCCGGGAGGGACACCGCTACAAAAGACTTCAAATGTACCTCCCAAGGTATCGCCGCGCGTGCGGGTTCGCTCTATAGAGTTGATAATTTCAACTTCCGTGTCCGAGTCAAGTACCCGGACCGGAGACTCGTCAGCCATAGCGTTTAGGTTCGAATATTCGGAAACTTCTGTTTCATCTTTAATTCCCCCAATCGCAGTGACCCGACTGCTGATAGTAATTCCAAGCTTTTTCATTAGTAACTTACACACGGCGCCTCCGGCCACTCTTGCTGCAGTTTCCCTGGCGGAGGAACGCTCGAGGACCTTCCTGCAATTTCGAAATCCGTACTTTTGTGCACCCGGAAGGTCAGCGTGCCCCGGTCGCGGAACGTGAACAGGCCTCATTGAGGTCGCGGGTGGATTTGGAGACATGACCTCTTTCCAGTTCTCCCAATCCTCGTTTTCAATCAGCATTGCCAGAGGACTTCCGATGGTCTCTCCTTGATGATGTCCCGACAGAATCTGAACTTCATCGGTTTCAATCTCCATTCTCCCGCCTCGTCCGAAGCCGCCCTGGCGGCGGGCAAGCTCCTTGTTGATGAAGTCTCGATTCAAAGTCAAGCCTGCGGGCAAGCCTGAAAGGACGGCAATCACAGCTTTGCCGTGTGATTCCCCTGCAGTGGCTAAGCTGATACTCAATGAAGCTCACCTCTCATTTTTCTTGTTAGTTCATCTATCAAACCTTCCGATTGCAAGTCGGCCTTGACCCAAAGGTTCATCGAATGCAAACCCTGAAATATTAACATGGTTAAACCGCTTGTGGTTTTGGCTCCTTTGCTGGCTGCCTGACGGAGAAATCTTGTTTGTTCTGGATTATAAACAAGATCAAACACTAACTGGTCCGAGCGGAAAACATCTTCTCGGTTCCAGATGGATTCCGAATCGTTTGGCCACATCCCGACAGAGGTGGCGTTTACGATCAGCTCGGAATTGAATATCTTTTCGGGAAGAGAGGAACAGCTGAGAGGATGGGCCCAAATATCCTGATGGTCAGTTGCTTGTTTTATCTTTGAGACCAGTTTCTTTGCTGTGGAGGAACTTCGGTTTGCAAGATGAATGGTTTTCGCTCTGCTTCTGGCTAGGGCATAAGTCACTGCAGCCGCTCCCCCGCCGGCACCAAATACGAAACATTCTTTTCCCTCCGGAGAATAACTATTGTAGCTCAGAGCTTCCTCGAAACCGATGACGTCCGTATTATACCCTACCAGGGGGCCCTTGTTCTCGAAGAGGACGGTGTTGACCGCCCCGGTAGCTCTTGCAGTAGGGTGAATTTCGTCCATTAGCTCCATAGTGTTCCGTTTATGCGGGGTGGTAATATTTAAGCCTTTTACGCCGAGCCCCCGGCAACCGTCGATGGCGGACCGGAGCTGGTTTTCGTTGACTTGAAAAGATAGATAAACTGCATTCAACTCGAGCCTCCGGGCCAGAGAGTTTTGAAGCAGAGGGGATAAAGAATGCGAAACGGGATTTCCCAAAAGGCCGAAAAGATCTGTTTCCGCATCAATTTCAGGCATTTTTCAACTCCTCCAGATCTCTAAAGAAATCAGGATAAGAGACTTTCACGCATGACGAATTTTCAACGTAGCTTTTGCCCTTGGCAAAGAGTCCGGCCACCGAAAAAGCCATGGCAATTCGGTGATCAGAAAAACTTCTGAGTCTGGCCCCTGAGAGGTTACAGGGGCCCTCCAGGGATAATCCATCCGGGTGTCCCTCGACTTCTACGCCCAGCGCTCTCAGGTTATGGACGGTCGCTTGTATTCTGTCCGTTTCCTTTACTCTCAGCTCTTCGGCGTCCTTGATTACAGTAGCTCCTTCGGCCTGGGACCCCAAGATGGCAACCAAGGGAAGTTCGTCTATGGCTTTAACGACTTCGGTTCCCCGGATTGTAATACCCTTCAGGGAGGAACTTCTAACAAGCAAATCGGCCTTTGGCTCTCCCAGCTCCGACCGAAGGTTTTCCGTCACAATCTCGCCCCCCATCCTTCTCGCCAGCTCGAGGAAACCCGTCCGAGTATCGTTGAGTCCGACGTCTTTTAACAATATTTCAGAATCCTCGGCAAGTAGGCCCGCGGTGATGAAAAAGGCGGCCGATGAGAAATCTCCGGGCACTTTAAGAGCGAATGGTTCAACTTTTCCTTCACCACGGAGACTGATAACGTTCTCTTTTACCTCCAGGGGATAATCGACTGCCCGGAGGATCACTTCAGTGTGATCCCGCGAAGGGCCCGGTTCGATGATCTTTGTAACCCCATCTGCGTGCAAACCTGCAAGGATTACGCAGGATTTGACCTGGGCGCTTGCTACTTCTGGGGAGTACTCAATTCCCCGAAGCTCTCCTCCCAAGATTTCAAGTGGGGGGTTTCCATTTCTGGTCCGAATCCTCGCTCCCATTTTTCTTAATGGAATTGCGATACGCTCCATGGGGCGCTGGTTGAGAGATTCGTCCCCTTTGATACAGATTTGGAACGAATGGCCGGCCAGTACTCCGGAAAGGAGCCTCATCAGAGTTCCCGAATTGCCGGCTTGTAAGCTTGTCTGGGGTTGGGAGAGCCCTCCGAGGCCCTCCCCCATTATTTGAATTAAGCATTCCTCCCTGCTGATCCTTACACCCAGCTGCTCCAAACAATCGAGCGTGCTTTGCACGTCGTTGCCCGGCGCCAGGTTGCTTACTCGAGACTCCCCGTCGGCCAATGCCCCAAGAATTAGCCCTCTATGGGAAATGGACTTGTCCCCGGGCACTTCCAGTTCTCCCTCAAGTGAGTTACAGGGGATGATGCAGCGCTCGTCTTTAGCTGTCCGGTCGCTTTTCATTGCTTGATAAGCCTGGCCTGGTAATCGTCATCGTTTAAAGCCACAGCCGCTGCCTCCGCTGCATCTCTACTGGCAAACATAATGTGGAAAGTACCTCCGTAATCTTCTCTCACCTTCTGAAGTTCTAAGTCCCGGATGTTCAAGCCCTCTTCGGCGATCTTGGCTGTTATGTCCGCCAGGGCAGCTGGTCTATCCGGAACCATTACTGCAACTCTATGCAAGGAAGAGGAAAAGCCTTTACCTCCTTTGCCGAGGTTGGATCTGAGCTCGCCTGCGGATCGGAATGATTCTCTTATTCGGCAGGGAGTAAAATCCTCAATTAGGCCTTTGAACTCTTCCAGGAACTTGTCCGCTTCTTCTTGAATGAATTGCTCGTTGGTGAGAAAGATGTCTTCCCACATCTTATAAGGGGAATCGGCTATTCGGGTCATGTCCCGAAAACCTCCCCCGGCCAGCCGGGCACCCTTTCGTTTTTCTTCGCTCTGCCCTTGATTCAAGAAGTTTACCAGGGTTGTTGCCAGAAGTTGAGGGAGATGACTGACCCGAGCGGCTATTCGATCGTGTTCTTCTGGTCTCATCTTTAAAGGTTCAGCACCCAGCCCCTTCACGAAATCTGCCAGCCTGTTTAATGCTGCGGTGGGTACGTTTTCGGAGGGGGTGAGGACGAAGATGCTATTTTCAAACAACAAGGGATGTGCACCCTCGATTCCGGTGGTTTCTGATCCTGTCATCGGGTGGCCTCCTATGAAATGGGCGTCCGAATCTGAAAATGCCTCTGTTCCCGCCTGACTGATGGCTCGTTTAGTTGATCCAAAATCCGTCACCAGGCCACCTTGCTCCAGGTGTTCAGGCAGGATCCGGACCAGGTCAATGATAGTGGCTACGGGTGTGGCGAGAATTACAAGCTCGGATCCCCGGACAGCTTTTTCCAGCCTCTCTGGCTGAAACCCCCGGTCAATGATCCCTCTATCAATTGCTTTCTCCAGTTCTTGGGGGTAATCGACGCCGGCAACCGTACATCCCTTGTCGAAATAGTTTATAGCCGCTGCAGCCGACCCGCCCATCAGCCCCAGCCCCACAATGGCAACCCTGGAAAAAGCGTCCTGGCTCTTCATCTAAGTAGTCACCACCCGTTTATTTACCGAGCGGGCCACGATTTCGAGTTCCGACATTAAGCTTTCAAAATCTTCGGGCCTGAGGGATTGAGGCCCGTCACTCAGAGCTTTTTCCGGCTGGTGGTGGACCTCAATGATTAGGCCGTCCGCACCTGCGGCGATAGCTGCTCTGCTCATGGGGCTCACTTTGTCGCGCATGCCGGTCCCGTGGCTGGGGTCGACTATGATCGGGAGGTGGCTTTTCTCTTTGACTACCGGCACCACGGAAAGATCCAAAGTAAACCGAGTAGAATTAGAAAAAGTCCGAACCCCGCGCTCGCAAAGAATAACTTGATGATTGCCTTCTGACATAATGTATTCAGCTGCCATCAGAAACTCCCTGACAGTTGCCGAAAGCCCCCTTTTTAGTAGAACCGGGCGGTCCGCCCTTCCCACTTCTCTTAGGAGGTTATAATTTTGCATGTTTCTGGCTCCGATCTGGAAAATATCAGCGTATTTTCCGATCAGCTCAACTTGAGTCCGGTCCATGACCTCGGTTACCATGGCCAAACCCATTTCGTCCGCGGCGTCCCGCATATACTTCAGCCCTTCTTCTCCCAGACCCTGAAAGCTGTAGGGGGAGGTTCTAGGTTTGAAGGCACCTCCCCTCAAAACGGTTGCCCCGCTTTCCCCTACTAAGCGAGCAATAGTCGAAATTTGTTCCTTGGCTTCGACTGCACAGGGTCCGGCCATCATCGTGAGTTGTTCTCCTCCGATGGAGGCGTTTTTTACCTTGATCACTGTGTCTTCAGGGTGAAAATCGCGCCCTGCCAGCTTATAAGACTGGCTAATTTCCGTCACTTTGTGGACTCCGTTATTCAAGACTTCTAGTTGTCGGGTATCGATTCCTTCTTTATCGCCTATAGCACCCAAAATGGTATAATTCACCCCCTGTGAATGATGGACTTCAAAACCTAAGTCACGAAGTTTGTCTTCTACTTCCCCTATCTGGTTTTTAGTTGCTTCTGGTTTCATTACCACGATCATTTGGAAACCACCTCTCTTTCTTTCTTTTTTGTGGCCTCGATAATGGTTCGGAATATTTCTCTGGCACCCTCCTCGGGCAGTGGCCCGGGGTTTAGTCTGGAAACCCTGTTAAGAACTTCCCGTTCTCTCTCCTGGTCAGTGATTTCTTTTCCCCTGTTTTTTTTCTCTCTTCCTATGTCGATGGCAATTTGGACCCTATTGTTGATCAATTTCAGTATCTGTTCGTCGAGATCGTTTATGTTTTTTCGTTTGTCTTCTATCATTTTTACCTCCCCAAAATACAAAAACCGCAGGAAGCCTACGGCCGGGCCGACTGAAACTAAAGCCTAATTAGAGGGCTTTAGATTCAGTTCACAAAATAAAAGCTATAATAAAAACTAAAAGCAGAAGTGAAAATGCCTAGGTAAGAAATAACGAGCAAACGGGCAAGATTCGTGAGGTAAGCCTTTGCTGTATTTAGATTCATAATCAAAAGTATCATACCATGAAGAGTAGTGGCTGTCAATAGAGCATTTCGCGTAAGGAGCCAGTGAGCAAGTTAGCTGTCAAGTTTCTCCGCCGGTGAGCGATGGGCAGGAGTACCATACAGCTGAAGCCCGTATATATAGGCATCTCGCAGCGCGTTCCAGCTGGCTTCGATGATATTTGTGGAAACACCGACGGTGGTCCAGATTGATGAGCCGTTGGTCATCTCGATAACTACTCTCGGCTTTGCTGCTGTGCCGCGGTGGCTTTCCAGGATACGTACCTTGTAGTCCGTCAGTTTCATCTCCTTAATCGGAGGATAGAAGCTATTGAGAGCAAACCGGAAGGCGTTATCCAGTGCGTGGACCGGACCGTCACCGGCGGCAGAGGCACCCCTCGTTTGGTCCTTTACCCTGATGGTCACTTCCGCTTCGGCCCGGGGGCGATCGCCGGCCCTGTGAGCCACTTCGCTGCCATAATCGAGGATTTCAAAATAGTCCGGGAGAGCGTCTTGAACGCGCCAGGCCAGAAGTTTTAGGGATGCGTCAGCGTTTTCGAATTGATGTCCCTCGTTTTCCAGCTCTTTTAGACGCTCCAATACTTTCTGAACTAGTTTATCGTCGTTTTGAACGTCGAAACCCAGTTTAAGCAACTTTCGCTTGATTGTACTTTTACCAGAGAGTTCAGACGCCAAAAATCTGCGTTCGTTGCCCACGACCTTTGGTCGGATGTGCTCAAAAGTTTCGGGATTTTTAACAACGGCGTCAACGTGCATCCCTGCCTTGTGGGCAAACGCGTCGGCGCCCACGTAGGGTGCTTTTCGATTTGGAGCTTTATTGGCCAGCTCACTTACTGCGTGGGAAACAGTAGTCAGGTCTTTTAATTGTTCCCTGCCGCCTTCGAGGGTTCGCTTCTGCAATTTTAAGGACAGGTCCGGGATAAGCGTAGAGAGATTGGCGTTCCCTACCCTTTCCCCGTATCCGTTTATAGTTCCCTGAACCATTTTTGCTCCGCCCTTAACTGCCGCCAGACTGTTTGCCACTGCGAGACCCGAGTCATTGTGGGCATGGATGCCGAGTGGAGCTTTGACCTCGCTCTTAATACTGCTTACTGCAGATCGCAGTTCCTCGGGAAGAGTTCCTCCGTTTGTGTCACAGAGACAGATATAGTCGGCACCTGCAGATTGAGCCCTTTTCAGAGTCTCCAGGGCGTAATCCGGGTCGTCACGATAGCCGTCGAAGAAATGCTCGGCGTCGTAAATTACCAGCTTCTGGTTGCGTTTGGCCATCCGAACTGATTCCTCAATCATATCTAAGTTTTCTTCAAGTTCTGTATTGAGAACCTGACGAACGTGTAGCTTCCAACTTTTTCCGACCAACGCCACCCCATCGACCCCAGACTCCACGAGTGCCTTGAGGGAGCTGTCTTCCTCTGCCTCTCGACCGGGTCTGCGAGTACTTCCGCAAGCGATGATCGAGGAGTTCTCAAGTTCAGGGGTAGAGATCTTTTGGAAAAAACTGTCGTCTTTTGGGTTGCTGGGAATCCATCCTCCCTCGATAAATTGAACCCCCAGGCGGTCAAGCTCCTTCGCTATCCTGATTTTTCCGTGGAGGGAGAAATTGATATCTTCTCCCTGGGTGCCGTCCCGCAGAGTGGTATCGTAGATAAGAATCCTATCTTCCATGCCTGACAACCCCTCATTTTAAGCCAAATTTTTCTCTATTGCTTTTGTCATCTGCGATGTGGTAAGGGTTCCCCCGAGATCACGAGTGGTTTTTCCCTCTTCAAGAGTATGTTCAACAGCTTTATGAATTTGCTGGGCGTTGTCTTCCTCTCCAAGAAACTTAAGCATATAGGCTGCGGAAAGGACCGCCGCCACGGGGTTTGCCCTGTTCTCGCCGGCGATATCGGGGGCAGTCCCGTGAACGGGCTCAAATAGTCCGGTTTGATCCCCGAGATTTGCCGAAGGGCATAATCCTAAACCTCCGACCAAACCTCCCCCTAGATCAGATAGAATATCTCCGAACAGATTTGGAGTCAGAACGACTTCGAAGCTTTCGGGTGATTTAACCATGTGTAAAGCAGCAGCATCTACCAACATCTCCTCCAGATTCACCTGATAATTACCCGCAACTTCCCTTACTGATTGTAAAAAACGGCCGTCCGTGATGGGCAAAACGTTGGATTTGTGAATTGCGGTTACGGCTGCTGCGTCTCTCTTTCGGGCGTATTCGAATGCGAATTCGGCGATTCTTTTACTGGCTCCTTCCGTGATCACCCGAGTGGCCGTGGTAACTTCCGGTGTCAACTTGTTCTCTATTCCCACGTACAGGCCCTCGGTATTTTCGCGAACCACTGTGAAGTCCACCCCTGGAT
>JBKGZS010000112.1:0-2590 GCA_046543285.1 Candidatus Acetothermia bacterium
TGAGCATCAGCCTGCCCAGGTTGTATTCCGTCCAGGCCGTGGTAAAGTTATCCACGATCGCATCCCCGGGAAGGAACTGGGGTGGATAATTAAGGATCGTCGAAGTGGACTGGGTACTCGCAATCAGGGCAAAAATGATAGGCGAGGCTATCAATAACACCAGCACTATCAGTGCCAGGTGGGTAAACAAGTTGGCCAGTTTCTCCCTGTTCTTCGGACTAACCACCGTAATACACCCCCTTGCCGGAAGTCTTGAACTGAATAAAGGTCAAAATCGCTACCAGCACAAAAAGCAACAGCGACTGGGATGCCGCAATACCGGATTTGAAGTACTTAAATGCGTCCCGGTAGAGGTTAAAGATCATGATGTTTGTGGCACCCGACGGCCCTCCCTGCGTCATTATATCTATCAGGGCAAACGTCCGGAAAAACGAATATATCATGTTCATTACGACCAAAAAGAATATCGTCGGTGAAAGTAGGGGCAAAGTTATATGCCAGAACTTCTGTAAGGTATTGGCCCCGTCCACGTCGGCAGCCTCGAGGAACTCGCCAGGAACGTTCTGTAACCCGGCAAGAAAAAAGATGATGTTGTAACCGAGATTCTTCCAAGTCGCCGCCACTATTACCATAAACATTGACAACGGACCACTGGCTAGCCAATCCGGCTGGATCCCGAATAAAACTTCCATAATATAGGTCAGCATCCCTGTATTGGGGTTAAACAAGAAGAGCCAGATCGTCCCTGCAATAGCAGGTGAAAGGGCATAAGGCCAGATAAGGCCTGTCCGATACAATCTAGCTCCCCTGATCTTCCTGTTAGCCAGCAGGGCAATTCCCAGCCCAATCACTAATCCACCCACCACGACACTGAAGGAAAAGATAAAGCTCTTTCCGACTACACCGAGGTAATCCGGGGAAGTAAACAAAGATACGAAATTACCCAAACCGTTAAAGACCTTCTTCTTTCCCATGAAGAGAGTCTTATAGAGACTGAGCCTAAAGCTCATTCCGGCAGGATAGTAGAGGAACAGAGCGCTAACTATCAGCGTTGGGGCCAGAAATATCAAAGGTAAGATCTTTCCAGGGTACTTAGATCGCATTCTAACCTCCGGTGAACTTATCGTAAAAATGGGCGGGGAGGATCGATCCCCGCCCATTAAATTCTTCCTTAACTGGCTGAAAACCTAAGAGGACTCAACCTCCTGATACTCTTCTATGGCCTCTTTCGCCTTGTTGTTGGCTTCTTCTAACGCTTTATCCACGGAAGTTCCTTCCATAACTTCCTGGAACGCATCCGTCACCATGGTCCTGACCTGGCGGAAGGGACCGATGAGGGCGCCCGCAGTGGCAGAATTTGTCTTAGTATCCAGCAGCTGATCGAACGCCGTCCGGGAATTCGGTGACTCCTCGAACCAGCCTTCCCTGTCAAGTATGTCCACAGAGCTCTCCCTTATCGGAAAGTAACCCGTGCCCTTGTGCCAGCGGATGGAGTTCTCGACGTTGCTCATCCAGAGGGCAAAGGTAACCGCGGCCTCCAGCTGCTCATCACTGTGACCCTCGGTAATCCAGAGGTTTCCGCCTCCTACAGCCTGACCGTTTCTTTCCGTGCCTTCCGGAATGGGTATATAAGCGGTGCCCAGCTCGAACCCGTTCTCTGCTGCGTTCTTTTCCATTCCGGTAACGTCTGAAGTAGAGGTGATCTCCATAGCTACGGTTTCACCGAGAAAGAGCGAATTTGCCTCAGACCAGGCCTCTACACCAGGGTTGATCCAGAGATCCTCGTCGTATAGTTCCTTCCACCAGCTAAAGATCCTCTTGGCCGGTTCGCTATCAAGGTATATTTCGTCGGGCCTTCCTTCTCGACCGTTACCCTCGTTAACGAGGACCTGTCCCTGTTCCGCCATCCACTGTTCGAAGAACCAGCTGTGCAGTGGCCAGGTAATTCCACCTTCTACTACTCCGCTATCGACTAACTCTTGGCTAATACTCGTGACTTCTTCAAAGGTCGGCTTCTCGGAAATGGAGACGCCCGCTTCTTCGAACTTATCCTTGTTGTAGTAGAGGATTGCGTTGGAAGAGTTCCAGGGAAACCCCCAGAGCTTGCCGTCGACGCGGTAGTAATTCAGGGCAGATTCGATATAATCGTCCCAGTTCACGTCGATATTGAATTCCTCGATCAGGTCACCTGCCGGAACGAACAACCCGCTATCAATGTTTTCCCTTGTGCCAATTTCGAATGACTGAATAACCTGCGGTGCATCACCAGTTCGGGCTGCCGCTTGGGTCGCGGTCAAAGTCTCCCTGTAACTCCCCTTGTAAGAGACATCGACCTCTATAGTGGGGTGAAGAAGGTTGAAATCCTCGACCATCCTTTCAATGAAGTCGACGCGAGTTCCACCCATGGCGTGCCAGAACTTGATGTTCGTAATCTCTTCTTCCTGACCGCGTACCGCAATTGTAGAACCGGCCAGTAAAACCAACAGTACGAGGGATAGCGTCATTAATCTTTTAAAATTCATAGTTTCCTCCCGTTTTTTTAAAATAATAGTGTAAGTTCAAAAACGCAGACAAGGCTTAGATAACGATC